>NZ_JAAOQS010000084.1:0-40689 GCF_011603105.1 Rhodococcus sp. A14
CCGGTCCCCGGTCCCCGGGGCCAGCATGCCGCCGGCCGAACCGCTCAGGGCACCTGCGGCAAACCCACGCCCACCGAACCGCCTGCCGTGGACGAACCCGCCGACCCGCAGCGACGCCGCACACGCGGCAACACCTCCGAAGCCCAGTTCGTTCCACCGGTGCAGATCTACCGCCGCTGCCCGCCGACACAGACAGCGAAGCACACATGCAGGTCGACTCCATCCGCGTCATACGCACAATCGCGGCGGCCTTCCCGAGATCACCACCATCGACGGATGACACCCCACCGACACCAGGCGTACCGCGGCCCGGACGAGCGACCTCGCCCAGGACCACCCCGACGAGCCCGCGGTCCACATCATGATTCCCGACTCCGCCATCCTCCGCCGCGCCGCGCCACCGGCGATCTCTGTGTCGAACGACGCGACGACCCGAACCGCTTGGACGGGACAACATCCGGCCGAGCCGGCCGCGACATCCTCGTCGAGAATTCACTGGTTTCGCTCGCGAGGAACCTGACACGAAGTCACGGGCGCGTGCTGCCAGCGACCTTTACCGGCGGCCGGGACGACATCGCGCTCAACACACCGCGGTTTCGTGCAGGCCGTATCCCGTCTTCTCCCCCGCGCCGATTGTCGGAATCGAGCCGATAGCCCTCGAGCAGGCACTGTTCCCTTAGCAGTCGCTTGTCGACCTGCCCCCGGGCCGACTTGCTAGTTCGGTAGAAGTCCCCATGTGAAGTTGCGTAGCTGCCTTTGGGCTGCTCGTCGTCGCGATCAGGATCTGGGAGGTCTTCGTGGGACGCCACGTTGCAGTCCGTCGCCATCTCGGGGTCAGCCCGTTCGGGGTCGATCTCGAAGGGCTCGAGCAGCGTTTTCCGGCTTACCGTCGATGCTGAGCGATCGCACATACCGATAGCGTGCCACCGAGTCTCTGGGCGGCAACGACACCTCCCCACAGCGGGCTTCCGACGGAGTTTTGCGATTGGGGACCTGGGACACGGGGTAGTCACGATATACGCCTCGCGCGCACCGACGCGCCATAGTTCCACATGCTCCCGACGCCCGGCGCAGTGCGTGGCGACGACACACAGCAAGTGGGTTCGATCATGAAAATCATCAAAACCAAAACAAAAGTTGAGGTCGCCGCAGCGGTCGGCGCCGGATACCTACTGGGGCGCACACACCAGTTGAAGATGGCAATGAAGATCGCCGGAGCGGGCGGGCGGTCCCCCCAGGGGCCTCAGGATCTGCTCGCACAGGGATCCGAGTTCCTCGCCGCGTCTCCGGAGATCGCGGAACTCAGCGACTCGGTTCGCGGCGAGCTACTCGACACGGCGGCCGCCACGGCCGAGGCCACCAGCGACCACGTCGATTCGTTCCGCGGCCGCCTCCGGTCGCGCGGCGCGCACGTCGTGTCCGGCGGCGGGCACCTGGTCGCCGGGGCGAAGAGGATCGGCCGTCGCGGGCACGCCCACCCGCGGGAGGCCGAGGACTCCACCGTCGACGAGGAACTGGACCACGGAAAAGACGAGGACGGGCAATCCGAGGCCCCGACGAGCGTCGAACCCGCCCCACCGGGGCGTCGGACGACCCGGGGACGCTCGAGCACGGGAACAACTCCGTCTCAGTCGGTCCGAGAGGAACAACAGCCGAAGCCGCGCAGACGGCGCAAACCACGGATCACGACGCCCAGCGACTCGGCGGATGAGTCCCGGGACGAATCCGCACCGGAAGCACGACAGGACACAGCCGCACGTAGGAAGGGAAGGGACTGCCCCGGCTCTGGTTGACACCTGACCCGTGAGGGATCCGCCCTCACGGTGAAAGGATGATCGACATGCCGAAGCCATATCCGGAAGAGTTCCGCCGCGACGTCGTCGCCGTGGCCCGCAAACGCGAAGCCCCGCTGGGGCAAATCGCGAAAGATTTCGGGATCTCCGAGACCTGCCTGAAGAACTGGCTGCGCAAGGCCGACATCCAGGACGGCACCCGACCCGGCCTCACACGGAACGAATCCGACGAACTCCGCGAGGCCCGCAAACGTATCCGGCTGCTCGAACAGGAAGCGGAGGTGATGCGCCGGGCGGTGGCGTACCTATCGCGCGATGTCAACCTAAAATGGGGGCACCTTCCTGCACGGAGTGCTTGGGGGAATGTTCCCGCTGGTCCGTGAACTTGCCGCCGACGGTATCGCCGTCGCGGTGACCTGCCGGGTGCTGGGATTCTCCCGGCAAGCGTTCTACAAGTGGAACACCGATCCCGTGTCCCGACGGGATTGGGACGATGCCCATCTGATCAACGCCGCGCTCGATATCCACGCCGGCGATCCGGAATTCGGATACCGGTTCATCGCCGACGAGCTACCCGCCCACGGCATCGTCGCCGGCGAAAACCGCGTCCACCGGCTGCGTTCGCAGCAGCGGATCTTCTCGGTGTTCGCCAAGAAGCGCGGACTTCATCGCCGATCCGGGCCACCGGTCCATGACGACCTCGTCAGGCGGCAGTTCAGCGCCCAGCAGCCCGACCGGGTGTGGTTGACCGACATTCCCCCGAGCACTCCGTGCAGGGAGGTGCCCCCACCGAGCACTGGACCGATGAGGGCAAGCTCTACCTCTGCGCGATCAAGGACTGCTTCTCCACCGAAGATCGTCGGCTATTCGATCGCCGACCGGATGACCGCGGACCTGGCGTGTTCGGCGCTGCGAAACGCTATCGCGCTCCGCAACCCGCAACCCGCACGGCACCGTCGTACATTCCGATCGCGGCAGCCAATTCCGTTCCGGAATGTTCGTAGAATTGTTGGCCTGCAATGGTTTACAAGGTTCCATGGGGAAGGTTGGGGCATGTGGTGACAATGCCGCGATGGAATCGTTCTTCGCGTTGCTGCAACGCAATGTCCTCGACCGTCGCCGCTGGAGCAGCCGTGAGGAACTACGGTTGGCGATCGTCGGGTGGATCGAGACGACCTACCACCGGCGGCGCCGGCAACGCGGTCTCGGTCGACTGACACCCGTCGAATATGAGACGCTCCATCAGACCGCACACGCGGCCTGAAACTGCACACCCCGAGTGTCAACCAGGGTGGGGGCAGTCCCGAACGGTCAAGGCGCACAAGCGTCCGACGGACGTACGAGACGAGGAGAAACCGCACAACTCGACCACGGGCGAGGACGAAGACCATCCACAGCCGTCCAGGGGCTGGGCACCTCTGCGGCGGATCACGCCCACCCGCTCGACGATTCGTAAGCAGTCGCCGCCGACCGCAACCACGCCGAAAGGTGATCGGTAGCGGAAACGGGTTTGGCGTAGCTGCGGAAATCAACCTCATAGGGCGGCCCGTCAATGAGGGCAATGCCCTCGTGCATCGAGTCACCCGGGGTGACCCGGATCGCATCGGGGTTCAGAACGGAACCGGTCCGCCGGTTGACGGAGAGGTTCAGTTCACCGGTTCCGGGGCCGCGCGGTCGGGCTGTCGGGCTGGGGCAGTGTGGCCGTCAGACCGGCGAGGAGGATGTCGACGCCGCGTTCGAGTTCGGCGGCCCCGTCGTACGACGCCAGTACGGGCGCGAGGCCCCGCAGGAGGGGGAAGTCGCCGATCGGTAGGCGGTGCAGTCCGAGACGGAGGAGGTCGTCGGATTCGTCGGGTCGTTCGACGAGCTCGTGCAGTTCGTTGAGGACGTGACCGTAGAGGAAGCCGAACAACGCCCGATAGACGTGCAGGGCATCGGCGCCAGTGAAGCCGGCCCGGGCGAGCAACGTGAGAATGTCCTCCAGGGGACGCAAGGTGCCCAGCGGCCGAAGCCCGAGTGGTGTCGACAACGGCCGAGTGACCAGGAGCGGCACCATCTGAGGATGGGCGAGGGCCAACCGGCGGAAGCCCCGCGCGACCTCCCGTAGCTGGGTGGCCCAGTCGCCGTCGCCGATGTCGACCTCGAGTTGCTCGAGGACGAGCTCGGCGAGCGCGTCGAGGAGCGCCGCCTTGCTCGGAACGTGACGGTACAGGGCCATCGGGTCGCGGCCCAACGCTTTGCCGAGGCGCCTCATCGACAGCCCGTCGATGCCACTGCGATCGACGATCTCGAGCGCACACGCGAGTACCCGCTGCCGGGTGATCGGATCACCGCCGGGGTCGCGCCCACGGCCGGGCCGGGTCGCGCGAGGAGCGGGCACATCGGCCATCACTACCCCCTTCCCTACGCCATTTCACTGTAGCGCTAAGCCGTAGCTCTACGCTGTTGACGCGAGGGTGAATGCGGCGTTGACTAGGTAATACACCGTGGGCCACTGGAGGCCGTCATGATCATCATCTTCGGACTCATCGTCCTTCTCGCCGCCGTGATCGTCGGACTCACCGGCGTGCTGAGCAACAGCGGCGACGGCCACGCCCTCACCGACGGGTTCGCCGTGTTCGGCTATCACGTCACCGGTTCCACCGGCACGCTCTTCCTCTACGGCATCGTTGTCGGCGCGGTCGGGCTCATCGGGCTCGGCCTGTTACTGGCCGGCGCCCGGCGCACCTCCCGGCGCGGCCGAATCGCCCGCCACGACCTGACCGAATCCCGCCGCGAAACAGCCGATGCGTACCAGGATCGGGACCGCCTCGCCGAACAGCGCAACATGGTCGCCGCGGACCCGGACACCGCCCACGCGTCACCGCACGGTGTCGATCGCGGTCGCCGGCCCGCCGGGGGACGCGACTGGCGGCACCCGTTCGGCCACCGAACAACTAGGGCCCCCACCACCCATGACGTCGCACGCTGACGACGCCCCGGCACCGGGCCCCACTGACATCGGCCGCCGCAGCCGCGCCGTCCGATCACCCAAGAGAGAAGAAGCACCGCCATGAGCATCGTGAAGAAGCTTCGGCACAAGGCCGAAACCGCCGAGGGCGCAACCAAGAAGACGGTCGGCAAGGCCCTCGGAAATGAACGCATGGAAGCCGAGGGGAGTGCAGAGCAGGCCAAGGGCAACGCCAAGCAAACCGGTGACAAGTTCAAGCAGAAGATCAGGCACCCCTTCAAACACTGACCCGCTCACACACCGTCCGATCCCCCAATCCCCCAGTCTCCATCCCGAAATCAGGTCGCCGCCATGATCATTCTCGGCATCATCCTCGCCATCATCGGCGCGGTGGCCGGCATCCCCGTCCTCTTGTACGTCGGTATCGCGCTCATCGTCATCGGCGTGGTCCTCGAGATCATGGGCATGACCGGCCACGCAGTTGCGGGCCGACGCCACTACTACTGACCCGGTCCGAAGCCGCACCGGACGTGCGCACCCCAGCGTTCCGGGACGGGGCTCGTCCGGAACCTGGAGGACGCCATAGCGATATCCGACATCAAGGAATACGTGCACCTCACCGACGCGGACGTCGAGGCGCTCAGCGACCAACTGACCAGCTACCCCCTGGAAGCCGATGGTGCGGCGGAGTACGCGGCCGTCCCGGATGCCGCGGCCCGGTTGGTGATCCACGGCAGCAGGACCACGGTTCCACCGTTCGCGCCTTCGTCACCCCAGTCGGTGCTCGGGCGCCGGGACGACCCGGTGACACTCGTATGCTTCCACGACGTCACCGAATTGCTGTGGAATGGTGTTCCCGCAACGGATTTTGGTTGACGTTCCAACATTTCCCTCGAACAGATCAGTGTTCGGGCAACGATCCGCTCAACCGAGCGCGACCGCCGATCGTCGATATTCGGCCTCTCGGTCATCCCAACGCCCGTGCTCCCCGGGGGTGCAGTGTTCCGGTGCCCAATCCGGTTCCCGGGGATCGCCTCCCGGGGGTAGTTTGAGTGTATGGCTGCACGAGCAAGAACGGGCGGCCGGACACCCTCGCACCGAGGCGGCACAGTCGGCCACGGCACGATTGCCGGCGGCGACAACCCCACCGCGACCACCGCAACCAAGCCGGCGGTCCGGACATCCACGACGACGAAAAGGTCCACGACGCCCATCACAACCGAGAACGGGCGGCTGCCGCGCAGGCGGCCGGCGGCGACGACATCGACTGCGGCCACCTCCCGGCGTAGTGGCCCACGGCGGGCGGAACCGACGCCACGACGAACGCGAACGGACGCCACCGGCGAATCATCCTCGGGCACACCCCGTCGGCGACGCCCCGACAGCGCCGCACCCTCCGGGCGTGCGCCGGTGCGGGCCACCACCGCGAAACCGGCGGCCCGCAAGCATCCCCGAGGTGCGGGGTCCCGCACGGCCGCGCACCCGCGGTCCACCGCCCCGCATCGCACACGCCGACCGGACTCGTCAGCGAAGGACACCAACCGCGGCGGGCCCGCCGACACCACCCCGGGCCTGGTGTCGCGGTCGGTCGAGGCCGCCATCGAATGGCTGAAAACCCACATTCACCAGCTCCTGGAGACGGCGCGAGACCGCGGCGCCATGCTGACGGAAAAGATCAAGCAGAAGATCCAGGAGTGGATCGAAACCCTCGTCGACGAGGTCGCGCACGGCGGGGTGGGCATGCAAGCCGGACTCGAAGGCGTTCGCGCCGCCCTGACGGGTAAGAATCCGGTGTGGGCCGCGATCAAAGGTCTGGTCACCGGATTGAGCACCAAGGCCAAGATCGCCCTGATTCTCCTCCTGGGCCTCGGACTCCTCCTCGGGCCGGTGCTGCTCGTGATCCTGCTACTGGCCCTGCTTGTCATGGCAATCGTCGCGGCGGTGCGAGCCGCCGCCGCAGACTGACCTGATCGGCGGGTGGGCAGGACCGATTTCGTGAGCGGGCGGCACACGACGCTCCACAGAAAAAATTCGTCGCGGCATTGCGCAACCAGTGAACACCAGCGATCTTCCGTTGCTCGACGAACCCTCACGGAACCACCGCACAGTGCTTAATGCCTTGCACAGCAATATCTTCGAGAGGTCCACCCGCGTGAGGCGTCTCGCTTCATCACGGTCGCTGCGGGAGAGGCCGGAAACATCGAATTTCTGCACAACCGAGAAACGGGTGTCCGTGAAGTCGGCCCGAACAGTGGTTGTGCTGGTGATTGAGCGTTGCCGGGTTGGGGTAGTCGACAATGCGCACCCCTACCATGCACACGGTCTTGCGGCACATCACCGAAAACGGTCCTGCGACACATCTCCGAGGTTGGCGAGAGGTGCATAGGTGACTACTCGGCAAAAAGGGGTTCAATAATGAACAACAAGACTCAGATGGCGGCCGCGATCGGTGCGGGCTATCTGCTAGGCCGCACCCGCCGGATGAAGCTGGCACTGATGCTCGCCGGGGCCGGGACGACCGGGCGCTTTCGCGGCGGGCCGCGGGAGCTGCTCACCCTCGGCACCAAGATGCTCGCGAATTCCCCGGAAGTCGCCAAACTCGGCGACACGGTCCGGGGAGAATTAGTCAGCGCGGCGAAGGCCGCAGCGGTCACCGCTGCCAGCCAACGCATCGACTCGCTGAGCAACCGGCTCCAATCGGGCGGCCAGGAGATCACGGGCACCGTCAGCGATCTCCCGGACAACGTCAGTGATGTCACCAAGGTGGGCAGATTCGGCCGCAAGAAGCGGACTCGTTCGCGGGACGACGACGAGCAGCCCAGTACCGACGAACAGCCGGAGGACGACTCCCCCGGCGCGGAAGACGCGGCCGACGACTACGAGGAGCAGGACGAAGACGAGGCAGCGGCCGACGAACAGCCGGCCCCACGTAAGCGGCCCACGCCGCGCCGCCGCGCGTCGAGCACCAGCAGCACCCGGCCCGCGAGCAGGTCGCGGACCACGAAGTCAGACGAAGACGACGATAACGAAGAGGCTCCGGCCCGCAAACGCAGGACACAGGCCAAGGCAACGACGGACTCCGCGCCCGTCCGACGGGCACGGAGGTGACGGCGATGACGAACGCCGCAAAGAAACTACAAGGGGCCGTACCGGGCGACGGGCACGGCGCGTCGAGCGTGCTGCAGGACTCGATACAGACGCTGCTCGGCACGGTCGCCGAGAAGGCACTGTCGTCGGTCTCGGAGAAGGTGTCGAACACCTCCGGTCGGCTCACCGACTACGCCGAGAGCGGCGGTGAAGGAGGGCTGCTCGCCGCACTCACCGGTTCCGAGAAAACGGATGACGATGAGTCGCCGGACAAGTCCGACACCGGCGGCGGCTGGTGGCAGGGCGCCAAGCAGATGGTCAAGGACAAAGCCTCCGACGTCAAGGACGCGGTCACCGGCGGGGGCGGTGGTGGTAGCGGAAAAGGCAAGAAGCTGAAATTGACCAATATCGTCGAAACGATCGACGTCGGAGTCCCGGTTCAGCTGGCCTACAACCAATGGACCCAATTCGCCGACTTCCCGTCGTTCATGAAGAAGGTCGAACGGGTCGAACAGGAATCGGACGAAAAGCTCGAATGGAAAGCGCAGATCTTCCTGTCGCACCGAACCTGGGAAGCGACGATCCTCGAGCAGGTTCCCGACGAGCGGATCGTGTGGCGCTCGAAGGGCGCCAAAGGTTTCATCGACGGGGCGGTGACGTTCCACGAGGTGACTCCCGATCTCACCCGCATCGTCCTCATCCTCGAGTATCACCCGAAGGGACTGTTCGAGAAGACGGGAAACCTCTGGCGTGCACAGGGACGACGAGCACGGCTGGAATTGAAGCACTTTGCACGCCACGTCATGACACAGACAATCCTCCATCCCGACGACCTCGAGGGCTGGCGCGGAGAAATCCGGGACGGCCAGGTAGTCGAGCCCGAACAGGACGAAACGGAACCGGAAGACGAGCAGGACGAAACGCAACCGGACGAGGGCGAAGAGGACGAGACCGAGGAGCCCGAGGAGCCCGCCGAAACAGACGAGGACGAATACGAGGAACCCGAGGAAGACGGGGCCGAGGATGAGGAGCCCGAGGCAGAGGAAGACGAGGCTGAAGAGGACGAGGGCGAGGAAGCGGTCGACGAGGAGGACGAGGAGGACGAGGAGCCCGAGGCACCCGCGCCGAAACGCCGCGGCCGCCCGCGCAAGACCGCGGCCACAAGTGAACCGCCGGCACCGGCACGCCGCGGCCGCCCACGCAAGACCGCGGCCGCGAGTGAACCGCCGGCACCGGCACGCCGTGGCCGCCCGCGCAAGACCGCGGCCACAAAGTCGGCCGGCGCGAAGCGCGGAGCCCGCCGGTGACCACCGGCGGGCCCAGCTCGAGCAGCCTCGCCGACGTCATCGACACCATCCTCGACAAGGGCCTGGTCATCGACGCCTACGTGCGCGTCTCGCTGGTCGGCATCGAACTGCTGACCATCGACGCCCGCATCGTCGTCGCCAGCGTCGACACCTACCTGCGGTTCGCGGAGGCGGTGAACCGGCTCGAGATCGGCAGCGAACCCAAGGGCCTGACCGATCTGGTGGGGTCCGTGACGGAAGGTGGTGCCAAGTCGAAGACCAAGGGCGCGCTCGAGGCCGCCGGCGAAAAACTCGGTGACCTCCTCGGCGGCGGACAAGAGGAGCCCGAGCGGGTGTCGCGTAAATCCAGCAGAGGGGACAGATGATGTCCACGTCCAACCAGGCCACCGATGCGCCCGAACAGCCGCGCACCACCGGCATCTACGTCTACGGCATCGTGCCCGCGGACGTGCGGACCGAAGACGACGCCGTCGGCGTCGACGACTCCCAGGTGAGCACCGTCAGACACGGTGACATCGCGGCGCTGGTGAGTGAAATATCGGTGGACCGGCCGCTCGGTAAACCCGCGGACCTCCAGGCCCACGCACACCTGCTGGACGGCGCCGCGCGGGTGGCACCGGTACTCCCCCTGCGGTTCGGGGCCGTGCTGACCGACACCGACGCGGTGAAGGACGAACTGCTCACCGCGCACGCCGACGAGTTCGCCGCCGCGATGGAGCAACTCGAGGGTAAGGCCCAATACGTGGTGAAGGGCCGCTACGTCGAACACGCCATCCTGTGGGAAGTGATCGGCGAGAACGAGCGGGCCAGCGCACTGCGCGACACGATCCGCGACCAGCCGGAGGCCACCACCCGCGACGCCCGGATGGCCCTCGGCGAGATCGTGGCCAACGCCATCGTCGCGAAGAGAGAGGAAGATACGGCCACGGTGGTCGAGGCACTCGACTCGCTGGCCGACGCGGTCAACGTCCGCGAACCCACCCACGAGGAGGATGCTGCGCAGGTGGCGGTCCTGGTCGAGGTCGCCCGGCAGGACGAGCTCGAGCAAGTGGTGGGCGCGTTGGCGCAGCGGTGGGATGGCCGGGTCGAGATGCGGCTGCTCGGCCCGCTCGCCGCCTACGACTTCGTGGTGTCCCCGACACCGGAGGGCTGAGGCGATGGGACTGTTGTCGTTCATCGTCACGCTGCCGCTCGCACCGGTGCGCGGGGTGATCTCGCTGGCCGAGTTGATTCAGCGACAGGTCGAGGAGGAACTCCACAATCCCGCCAGCGCCCGCCGCGCGCTCGCGAGGAGTTGGACGACGCCCGCGAGCGGGGTGAGATTTCCGCCGAGGAGGAAGAGCAGGCGCAGCAGGCGATCCTGGACCGAATGACCGGAACGGCTCAGCCCACCACTCCGGAGAGGGAGTGAAAAGGTCATGGCGCGGGAGCTGCCACCGCCCCTGCCGGCGCAGGACATCGCCGCGCTCGCGCTGCGGGTCATCACCGAGCTGACGGGCAAGAAACCGTTGGGTGCGACGTCGGTGATGCCGACCGACGACGGGTGGACCGTGGAAGTGGAAGTTGTCGAGGATCGGCGCATCCCGTCCACGACGGACATGCTCGCTCTGTATGAGGTGGTGTTGGATCTGGACGGACAGTTGTTGTCCTACCGCAGAACTCGCCGCTACAGCCGCGGCGCCGGCTACAGCGTGGGCGGTCAGTCATGACCCTCTCCGGCGGCAACTCCGGACGCCTCCCGCAGAGTCCCGCTGGGGGGCTGGGCGGCGGCGGACACCAGTCGACGAATCTCGGGGAAATCCTCGAGCGGGTACTCGACAAGGGTCTGGTGATCGCTGGGGACATCCAGGTCAACCTCCTCGACATCGAACTGCTGACGATCAAGGTGCGGCTGGTCATCGCCTCGCTGGAGACGGCGAGGGAGGTGGGGATCAACTGGTGGGAGAACGATCCCTGGCTGACCGGCAAGAGCAGCGACCTCGAGCTCGAGAATCGAAAGCTCGAGGAGCGCATTGCCGCACTCGAGTCCGACCGGTCGGTGCGTCCCCAGGTGGAGGCGGGTACGCCGATCGAGGTGGAGGGCAGGCGGCGAGGCGACAACGATGACCGCGAGTGACGGGGTGTGGCTGTATGGCATCACCTCCGAGAGCATCGACGATGCACAACTGGCCGGGGTGACCGGAGTGGCTGGCGAACCGGGTCCGAACCGTGAGCTCGGCGGGCCTGGCGGCGGTGGTGGGATCGGTGAGCTCGAGCGAGTTCGGGGAAGGCCCGCTCGCCTGGCCACCCTAGTACCTCGACGACGACCGGATTCGGGCTCTGCTCGACGAACGGCAGCAGGTGACCGATCCGGCCATCACCGGTAAACGCGAGTGGATGACCTTCAACGGCACCTACCTCGTGGCCGAGGAACATGCCGACGAATTCGCTTCGGGCGTCGCGGCACTCGACACCGACCATCAGAGTGGGACGCTGGAGATGACCGGACCGTGGCCCCCGTACGCCTTCGCGGGGATCGATCAGGCGAACCCGTGAGCGACATGGTTCCCGCGGTCCCCGCGGACGACACTCGCCGCATCGCCTTGGTCGACCTGCTCGACCGGGTGCTCGGTGGCGGGGTCGTCATCACCGACGAGATCACGCTGTCGCTGGCCGACGTGGAGATGGTGCGGATCTCGCTGCGCAACAAGCACGCCGCCGACCACACCGCTACCGTTGATGGTGTTGCCGCGCCCATCACGCGGTGGCCCGGTACCCCGCCGGAACCGAACCCCCCGGCGGGGTCAAGGAAGCCCCGCAACACACCAGCACACCCCGGCGTACCACTCCCCCAGCCGCCCGCGAGCACGCCGCCGTGACCGATCATGACTGGCAGGAAGCAATAGCCGCCCACGAGAATGCCCGGGCAGCACGGCTCAACGACCAGACCGTGCCCCGGCGATCCGAGACACTCCGAAAACCCGAGAAGTCTGCAAACCGATCCGCACGCGAACTGGTGACTGAACCAGCCCGTCACTACGAGCCGATAACCCTTGAGCAGCAACGCTACTCGCAGTTTCAGGCCTCGTTGACGGTGCCAGCGACGGAGCCTTCCCTACACCGCCACTGGCACCGAACGGTCACCATAACAGATAGTCGAACTTATGTTCGATCAGTGTGTCAGTGTGAAGGACTGTCGCTAGCTCCGTCGCACCGCGCGAACCCGGGCCGGAGCGCATATGCTTCCGGTCCCCCGCCGTCACACCACACACGGAGCGGAGCGCACCGTGACCATCACGATCTACAGCAGACCAGCCTGCATGCAATGCACCGCCACCTACCGTGCCTTGGACAACGAGGGGCTCGATTACACAATCGTCGACATCACGCGAGACGCCGACGCCCACGACTACGTGAGGGGTCTCGGCTACCGGCAGGCCCCCGTCGTCGTAGCCGGTGACGACCACTGGGCAGGTTTCCGGCCCGACCGCATCAAAGCGCTCGCCGCAGCCTGACAGGTGCGGGCCTCGGCGCCCTGAAACGACGGCAGCGCCCACGTGGAGGTCCTCAGCGGCCCGAGGAGTGCTCGGTCCCCGGCGCTCGATGTCGCGGGCGCACGTGCTCGAAGATCAGGATGGTCTCGGTCGAGGCGACCGCGGGATGCGCGCTGAGGTGGTCGAGGACGAAGCGCCTCAACTCCTCACTGCTCGCGGTGGCGACGTGGATGAGGTAGTCGTCGGCACCGGCGATGAAGTACACGTTCAGCACCTCGTCGACGGTGGCGAGTTGCTCGGCGAGCTGCCCGAGATGCTGTCTTGCGTTGGCTTGCACTCGAACTGCGATCATTGCCTGCAGGTCCCTGCCGAGGGTGGCGGGATCGATGTCGGCATGGAAGCCGCGGATCACTCCGCGGTCGATCAGGGACCGCACGCGGCCCAGGCAGGTCGAGGGGGCGATGCCCGCGAGGGCGGCGAGGGCGTTGTTCGGGGTACGTGCGTCCCGCGAGAGTTGATCGAGGAGTATCCGGTCGATGTCATCGATCGGCGCCCCCGCTCGAATATCGTTCGATACAGAGCCTTCCGAATACGGCTTGCTCGGAACATTCTTCTTCATCGGCTCAGTCTAAAGAATTTTGTTCCCTTGCCTTGGATTCGCTGCGCCGTTTGTTCACTATTGACGCCTATTGGTCGAATTTCTGGTCGCAAGCGAACACACCCCCCGTCTCCCCGACACCGAGATCGTCGCCCCTGGGCGTGATCGGAAAGGCTCACCATGAGCAACCACCAGTCACCGCCCGCGCGTCACCGCGTCGTCGTCATCGGATCTGGCTTCGGCGGGTTGTTCGCGACCAAAGCCCTCCGCCGGGCGGACGTGGACATCACGGTGATCGACCGCACCACCCACCACCTGTTCCAACCGCTCCTGTATCAGGTTGCCACCGGCATCCTCTCCGAAGGCGAGATCGCCCCGTCGACGCGGATGATCCTCAAGGACCAGGCCAACGCCGCCGTCCGACTCGGAGACGTCACCACCATCGACCTGACCGAACGTACGGTGACGTCCGAACATCTCGGACAGACCATGGTGACCGGGTACGACAGCCTCATCGTCTCCGCCGGCGCTCAGCAGTCCTATTTCGGCAACGACCACTTCGCCGAACACGCACCCGGCATGAAAACGATCGACGACGCCCTCGAACTCCGCGGCCGGATCCTCGGCGCGTTCGAGCAGGCAGAGGTCACCACCGACCCGCAGGAGCGGGCACGCCTGCTCACCTTCGTCGTGGTCGGCGCCGGTCCCACCGGCGTCGAGATGGCCGGCCAGATCGCCGAGCTCGCACACCGCACGCTCGTCGGGGCGTACTCCAACTTCGATCCGCGGGATGCACGGATCGTCCTGCTCGACGCAGCCTCGGCGGTACTGCCGCCGTTCGGAGACAACCTCGGTTCCGAGGCGGCGGAAACCCTCGAAAAGCTGGGTGTGGAGGTACGGCTGGGTGCGTCGGTGACCGACGTCGACGCCGGCGGACTGACCGTTCGCGATGCCGACGGCACCGAGCACCGCATCGAGTCCGTCTGCAAGGTCTGGTCCGCGGGAGTGGCAGCGAGTCCCCTCGGTCGCCGGCTCGCCGAACAGTCCGGTGCCGACATCGACCGTGCCGGTCGCGTCGCCGTCGACGAAGACCTCACCCTGCCGGGCAATCCGAACGTGTTCGTTGTCGGCGACATGATGTCGCGCGATCGTCTCCCCGGCGTCGCCCAGGTCGCGATCCAAGGGGGCCGCTACGCCGCGAAGCAGATCGCCGCCGAGGTCACCGCGGCAGCGAAGGGGCGCCCGGTACCGGAACGGACCCCTTTCCGGTACCGCGACAAAGGCTCGATGGCAACGATTTGCCGATTCAACGCGGTCGCCGAGATCGGCGGCCTCGAGGTGACCGGTTTCCTCGCGTGGATCATGTGGCTGGCCGTGCACGTCGTCTATGTCGTCGGCTTCCGCAGCCGCCTCGCCACCTTGCTCTCGTGGGCCTGGACCTTCCTCGGCACCTGGCGCGGTCAACTGACCAACACCCACCAGCAGATCACCGCCCGCAACGCGATCGCGCAGCTGCACTACCTCGAACGCCGCATCGAGGACACGGAAGCCGACGTCGCGCGAGCGAGCTGACGCACCACTGACTGAGGCCTTGCCTTCCCGAATCCCCTCAACCACGCGGATCCAGGCGCTGTCCGCCCAACCCCCGGCCGGGCGCGGCCGTGTTGTCCGACAGATGTGTGCATCGTGGCGCGATCACGCCGAGCGCGATTGCGACCGGAGGACCACTTTGGAAACCTCGAAGAATGGGCGTTGACGGACCAGCATCCATGATGTTGGCGAACGCCTGCGAGCTGTATCGAGACGCAGGCTTCATCGGCCAGCCGGCCGCCGCTGTCACCAGCCTGGCCTTCGTAGTTGCCGGCCTCGCGGTCGTCGCACGTCGTCCGCACGGCGCACCGACCGTGACCTACGGTCTGCTCGTCGTCGCAGTGGGCGCCGGGTCGCTCGTTGCGCACGGACCCAACCCGCCGTGGCAGGCTTACGCACACGACATCCCGATCGCGACACTGCTCGCCTACATCGCCGTCGACGCCGCTTCCGACCGGCTCGGCCGTCGACTGTCGCCGGTGTGGTGGTTCGTCGTCCCGGTCGTGATGATTCCCGCCGTTGCGGCCGGCCCGACGGTATCCACGATCGTGCAGGCAATGCTCGCCGCGGTCGCCGTGGGATTCGGTCTGGAACGCGCCCGCATTCGTCCGCAACTGCGGCGCGCGACCATCGTCGCGGTGCTGCTTCTCGCGTCCGGCGCGCTACTCGGTACCATCGGCGACCGGACGTCGATCTGCCGGCCGAGCAGTGTCCTGCAGGGGCACGCGCTGTGGCATGTTCTCGCCGCCGCAGGATTGTGGCGGCTCGCGCCCACGATCGGGCGGGCCCGAGGTTGGACGCCGAAGTGATCAGTTCAGTGCGACGGCCCAGTCGGATCAGATGACACCCGTTCGTGCGGCAGTCCCGTTCTTGCGCTGGTTGGCATTGAACCGCGCCTTCTTCTGACGATTCCCGCACGTGTTCATGTCACACCACTTGCGGGTGCGACTTTGACTGGTATCGAAGAAGGCGGCCTGGCAGGTTGGCGATGCGCACAAGGCCATTTTCCCGTCTCGTTCGCCTGCGATGATGCTGATCGCGTCGGCGGCGATCACGCTCAGGGCGTCTTCTACGCAGGTAGTCGAGCTCAGTCGCCATTGACGATTGCCCTCGGGCGTCAGGATCGCCGCGGCCCGACCCCGAATGCTGCAGTCATTGATGGTGTGGATGGCAGACGCAGGGAGGGCGTCCTGGGTCGCGGTCGCTGTGGCGGCGGCGTGAATCGATTCCCTCAGTTCCCGAGCGAGTTCGAGCTGGGCGGTGGTGCAGGACTCCACGGCCAGGCCGTTCACTGCCAGCCAGTCGACGAGTCGCTGCGGCGTCGGAATGCGCTCCACGGCGTCGCCACGACGCTCCGTCAGAGTCGCCGTGAAGCTGGTTGCCAGCACGTTTCCGAGACGAAAGTCAGGGAATCGAGCGCGCATGGAACCACCTTAGCAGGTTGCACGTCGGCTCTCGGGCATGCTAGAACCGTCTTAGCCGGTTCACGATTGGTCGTTGCCGGTTCCGCGATGGCCAGGAGGTCTCATGCCCCGTCCAACCAGCGGCGTGCAAGCATTTGAAGCCCACGCAACTGACGCCGACCTCGATGATCTGCGCGCGCGATTAGCCGCGGCGCGGCTACCGGAGGCCGAGACGGTCTATCGCGCCGCGCCCGACCCTCGCCGATGGGAACAGGGTGTTCCTCTCGCCGACCTCGTCGATGTCGTGAACTACTGGCGCACCGGGTACGACTGGCGGTCGTTCGAAGAGCGCCTCAACCGTATCGGCCAGTTCCGCACGACAATTGATGATCTGGGAATCCACTTCCTGCACCGCCGATCCGCGCGCGCAGATGCCACTCCTCTGATCGTGACGCACGGCTGGCCAGGCAGCATTGCCGAGTTCATCGATGTAGTAGACGAGCTGGCAGATCCGAAAGATGCAGACGCGCCGGCGTTCCACGTCGTGGTGCCGTCGTTACCAGGCTTTGGTTACAGCGACAAGCCGGCCACCACCGGATGGGGAACCGAAAAGATCGCGGCCGCATGGGTGGAACTGATGGGAAGGCTCGGCTACAGCAGGTTCGCAGCCCAAGGCGGCGACTGGGGAGGCAATATCACCACCGTCCTCGGCGGCAGGTTCCCGGCGCACGTTCTCGGCATCCACACCACGTTCGCGGAGGCACCGCCCGGGTTGACAACGGACGGGCTGACGGCGGTCGAGCGCACATGGACCGAGGAAACCCGTGATTTCTGGCGCCACCGCGCGGCGTACGCGAAGCAGCAGGCGACCCGCCCGCAGACCATCGGCTACTCGCTCGTCGACTCACCGGTCGGGCTTCTTGCCTGGATCCTCGACAAATTCGCCGAGTGGACAGATACCGAAGACAGCCCGTTCGAGGCGATTTCGAGAGACCGCGTTCTTGACAACGTCACCCTGTATTGGTTGACGCGGACCGGCGCATCGTCGGCCCGCATCTACTACGAAAGCCACAACTCGCTCGACCCCGAACTTCGGGTCGACGTCCCCTCGGCAATCACCATGTATCCCCGCGACATCGAGAAGTGTCCGCGCCCCTGGGCGCAGGAGCGGTACCGGCACATCGTCCGATGGAGGTCGCCCGAATCCGGGGGACATTTCCCGTCGCTGGAGGTTCCCGAGTATTTCGTCAAGGATCTACAAGAAGGCCTCGCGGCAGTGCTGGCCGCTGATCGGTGAACGCGGCTGGCTGCGGGGACTCGGAATTAGTCCGGGGATTCGAGCTGTGCGCCGAATGCCCTGCGCGGCGGGGAGTCTCGGTGAGAACCTCTGCGGTAGCTTCATGGACTTCTTCCCCGTCGTGGTGTGCCCGGGTTGATCGCTTGGGGCACTTGCCCCCTGTGCTCAGGTGCCGCCCGTGGCGGCGGCGGATTCAGCTCGGCCGGCGAACCCCGATTTCGCCGTAGAACTACCCGGATCACGAGCACCTGCGGACTGGTTTGCGGAGGCCCTGCCAGTGGTCATCTCCCCCGCCGCTGGCAGGGCCCTCACCACCGGACTGCGGCATCTCACGGCGTTGCGTGGGCGTCACCCTTGCGGTTTCGGCGAGCCGAACATTATGATTCGACAGTGAAAACAACGGGCTTCAAGGTGGGTGTGCGACGACGGTCGGCGACGGCTGCCGCAGCACTGACAGCTCTTGCCACAGCGCTGATGCTGTCCGGGTGCGGGACGAGCGACGGGCCGGCGGACGACAAACCGGTGGTGTTGACGACGTTCACCGTTCTCGCCGATATCGCCGCGAACGTCGGCGGTGAACACGTGACCGTCGAGTCGATCACCAAGGCGGGCGCCGAAATCCATGGATACGAGCCCACCCCGGGCGATATCAAGAAGGCAGCCCAGGCCGACCTGATTCTCGACAACGGGATGAACCTGGAGGCGTGGTTCGCCCAGTTCGTCGACGGTGTGGACGTCGAGCACGTGGTCGTCAGCGACGGCGTCGAGCCGATCGCCATCGGCGAGGACGCCTACGCGGGCAAACCGAATCCGCACGCCTGGATGTCACCGTTGAACGTGCAGATCTACGTCGACAACATGGTCGCCGCGTTCAGCGAACTCGATTCCGCGCATGCGGCCGACTATCGCATCAACGGCGACGCCTACAAGGCGCAGTTGCAGAAGGTGCAGGACGAATTGGTCGCCGAGCTGGGAGCATTGCCGGTCAACGAACGGGCGCTGGTCACGTGCGAGGGAGCCTTCTCGTACCTGGCCCGGGACGCGGGGCTGACCGAGAAGTACATCTGGCCGGTCAACGCCGAACAGCAGGCCACGCCCCAGCAGATCGCGTCGACGATCGAGTTCGTCAAGGACAATCGGGTTCCGGCGGTGTTCTGCGAATCCACGGTGTCGGATGCGCCGATGCAACGCGTCGTCGAAGCCACGGGCGCCGCGTTCGGTGGCACCCTCTACGTCGACTCGCTGTCCGAGGCGGACGGGCCCGTGCCGACGTACCTGGATCTGATCCGGCACGACGCCGACACCCTCACCGCCGCACTGAACGGGCAGCAATCATGACCACCCAGCCGGCCGTTGAGGTACAGGACGTCACCGTCCACTACGGCGATGTCCTTGCGCTCGACCAGGTCTCACTTGCCCTGCACCCCGGACGCGTCTGCGGCCTCGTCGGCATGAACGGTTCCGGAAAGTCCACCCTGTTCAAGACGATCATGGGCACCGTCAAACCCGACTCCGGCACGGTCCGCATCAACGGCACCGCGCCCGCCGCGGCACGCAAGACCGGTGTGCTGGGCTACGTCCCGCAGAGCGAGGACGTGGACTGGACGTTCCCGCTCTCGGTGCGTGACGTGGTGATGACCGGCCGCTACGGGCACATGGGGTTGACCCGGCGGCCCGGCAGAGCTGACCGCGAGGCCGTCGACCACGCCCTCGAACGCGTCGAACTGACCGAACTGGCGGACCGGCAGATCGGGCAACTCTCCGGCGGCCAGAAGAAACGCACCTTCGTCGCCCGCGGAATCGCACAGGGCGCCACCATCCTTCTCCTCGACGAACCGTTCGCCGGGGTCGACAAACGCTCCGAAGCCACCATCACCGCACTGCTGCGTGAACTCGCCGCCGCGGGCGCGGCGATCCTGGTCTCCACCCACGACCTGCACGCACTGCCCACCCTGGCCGACGAGGCGATCCTGCTGATGCGCACCGTCCTCATGCACGGCGACCCGACGGTCGTGCTGCAACCGGAGAACCTGGCGGCCGCCTTCGGCCTCGACGTGATGACAAGGACCTGAGAATCAATGGACGTCATCGACTTCTTCGTCGACCCGCTGCGCTACGACTTCATGGTCCGCGCGCTGATCACCACCCTGATCGCCGCCGTGGTGTGTGCGGTGCTGTCGTGCTGGCTGGTTCTGATCGGCTGGTCACTGATGGGTGATGCGGTCTCGCACGCCGTCCTGCCCGGCGTCGTCCTGGCCTACATCGTCGGTGCCCCGTTCGCGATCGGCGCGGTGATCTTCGGGTTCCTGGCCGTGGCACTGATCGGGGTGGTCCGCGACACCAGCCGCGTCAAGGAGGACGCCGCGATCGGCATCGTCTTCTCCACCCTGTTCGCGCTCGGGCTGGTGCTGGTCTCGGTCACCCCGAGCCAAACCGATCTCAACCACATCATCTTCGGCAACCTGCTGGGTGTGAGCCGCTCCGACCTCGTCCAGATCGCCGTACTCGGGGCCTTCGTCTTCATCGCACTGATCGTCAAGCGCCGCGACTTCACCCTGTACGCCTTCGACCCCACCCATGCCCACGCGATCGGCCTGAACCCGCGCCTGCTGGGGGCGGCGCTCCTGGGGCTGCTGGCCCTGACGGCGGTGGTGGCCCTGCAGGCCGTCGGCGTCATCCTGGTCGTCGCGATGCTGATCATTCCCGGGGCCACCGCGTACCTGCTGACCGACAGCTTCCACCGGATGCTGGTCATCGCCCCGGCGATCTCGGCGGCCTGCGCCGTCATCGGCCTGTACCTGAGCTATCACCTCGACACGGCCAGCGGCGGCATGGTGGTGCTGTCCCAGGGCGCGGCATTCGCGCTGGTCTACCTGTTCGCACCCCAGCACGGAATCATCGGTCGCCGAATCACCGCGTCCCGGCGACGCCGGACACCAGGCGACGAACACAGGAACACCGAGATTCACGCGGAACGCGATTGGGCGCCGGAACCGAAGTCGTAGAACCGGCGCTATCGCGTTGCACACCGTCACTACCCAGGGTCCATACCATTGGATAACTTATTAACCAATGGTATGTTCACTGGGTGGCATCGGTTAACGGCGGACTGTTGTGGCCCCCTGTCGCCTACGAGCAGCACCCGTGGGTCAGCATGGCCGGCGACTACGGCTCTCGGCGCGAGCGGCGCCTCACTGCCGGCCCCTACCGTGCGGCAGTACCGGCTTTCATTGCGGACCGATCCATCTCACTGAGCGGCGAGCTGCAGGCGTTGACGGAGGAAGCGGCGACCGAGCTCGCCCGTTTCGACGTCGAGGTCGGCCACATCACCGCCCCGTTCGCCTCCATTCTGCTCCGCACCGAGAGTGCGTCGAGCTCGGAGATCGAGAACCTCAGCAGCGGGGCGCGGCAGATCGCGCTGGCCGAACTCGGCGAGCACGCCTCCCGCAACGCCCGCCTGATCGTCGGAAACGTCCGGGCCATGCACGCCGCGTTGGAGTTGTCCGACTCCATCGACGCCGCGGCGATCCGGCAGATGCATCGCGCGCTGCTCGAACACGGGGATCCGAACATCGCCGGTCGATGGCGGCAGCAGCAGGTCTGGATCGGCGGCGGAAGCCTCGGACCCCACACCGCGCAGTTCGTCCCCCCGCACCATGACCGGGTTCCCGCACTGATCGACGACTTGATCGTCTTCGCCAACCGCGTCGATGTGCCCGTGATCGCGCAGATAGCGATCGCGCACGCGCAGTTCGAAACCATCCACCCGTTCCCGGACGGCAACGGGCGTGTCGGACGCGCCCTGATCCAGGCGATGCTGCGCGGCGGACAGCTCACCCGCAGTGTTGCCGTTCCGGTGTCCGCGGGCCTACTACACGACACCGCAGAGTATTTCGAGGCACTCGGCGAGTACCGGTCCGGGAACGTCGAGCCGATCGTCCGGTCGATCGCGGAGGCATCGTTCGGTGCGGTCGCCAACGGTCGCACCCTCGTTCAGGATCTGGAAGCGGTTCGAGCCGACTGGCGCACCCGTGTGACGGCGCGGCGCGGCGCGGCGGTACACCGGCTGGTGGACTTGCTCCTTCGCCAGCCGGTCGTCGACAACAAGCTCGTCACATCGACGCTCGGGGTGACCGGCGCCAACGCGCAGATCGCGATCGACCGCCTGGTCGACGCCGGGATCCTCGCCCAGATCACCGGCGGGCGACGGAACCGGATCTGGCAGGCCGAGGACGTGGTCCGGGTGCTGGACGAGTTCGCCGCCCGCGCCAAACGCCGCCGACACTGAATGCTCCGATCCCCGGCGGGTGCCGTCGAATGATCCACCGGGGGAACATGACGTGTCGCCCGCCGCCGTTTATCCGCCCACACGGCGGGTATCAATACCGTGACGTCCGGAGTGAGACCGCCGAGAACGAAGGTTCCGCTGATGACACTCGTGCCCCGGGCCGCGGTCACGCTGATCGCCGCAGGCCCCCTCGCCCTGTTCCTGGCCGCTCCCGTCGCCGCGGACCCGCCCGATGTGACCCTCACCGCCGCCGTGGCCGGGAGCACCGTCGCGACGACGATCACGAACGACACCGGTGCGGACATCGTGTGCGGACTCGGCGGACTGCATGCGGCGGACGACATCGTGAACCCCGAATCCGTGGCGGTGTTCCACGAATCGAATGTGGTGATCGGGCCGGGACCGCGGGACTTCGTGTTCGACGCGGTGCCCGACGGCGACTACCTGATCCACTGGATCTGCAGTGAGAACGCGGGCCCCGGTGACGAGGTGTGGGGTTCGGCGCCGCTCCCGGAGACCGCGTACGCGAAGCCGGCGACGGCGGACCCTCTCCCCGTCACTGTGCGCACGGAGACGTGTTTCGGGTCGGTGTGCCTGCCACCGGGGGTGGGTCTCTGACCGGCAGCCCGTATCACCGGAGCGAATCGCGCTGTTCCCGAAGGAATTCCCGCTCGGCCACGTTCTCGGTGCGGTCGCGCGCCGCATCGTAGGCGCGTGCCGCCTCGTCGGGACGTCCGAGGCGGCGGAGCAGATCGGCCCGCACAGCGTGGTACAGGTGGTAGTTGCCGAGGTCGAGTTGGTCGACGAGGGCCAGCCCCTGCTCCGGTCCCCTGACCTCGGCCACGGCGACCGCCCGGTTCAACGCCACCACCGGACTCGGCGCCAGCGGCATCAACTGGTCGTACAGCTGCAGGATCTGCCACCAGTCGGTGTCGGCGGCCGTCGCCGCGTCGCTGTGGACGGCGTTGATCGCGGCCTGAATCTGATACTGCCCGGGCGTGTTCCGTCGCAGGCATTTCCGCACCAGCGACTGCCCCTCGGCGACGAGGTCACGATCCCACCGACTGCGGTCCTGATCGGGCAGGAGCACGAGCCGGCCGTCGCCGTCGGTGCGGGCGTCTCGCCTCGACTCGATCAGCACCATCAACGCGAGCAGCCCGGTGACCTCCGGTTCGTCGGGCATCAGCGCGGCCAGGACCCGGCCGAGGCGGATGGCCTCGGCGCACAGGTCCGCTCGCGTCAGCCGGTCCCCCGAACTGGCCGTGTATCCCTCGTTGAAGATCAGATAGACGACGGCCAGGACGGCGCGGAGGCGGTCCGGCAGATCGGCCTCGTTCGGCACCCGGTACGGGATCCGGGCGTCCCGGATCTTCCCCTTGGCCCTGACCAGGCGCTGCGCGATGGTCGGCTCGGCGACCAGGAATGCGCGCGCGATCTCCGCGGTGCCGAGCCCGCCGAGGAGGCGGAGGGTCAGCGCGACCTGGGCGGCGGGGGCCAGCGCCGGGTGGCAGCACGTGAAGATCAGGCGTAGCCGGTCGTCGTGCACGACGCCCTCCTCCACCGGTTCGTCGCGGGCGAGCAGCAGGGCGGCCTGCGCGTGGCGGTCGTGCCGGGAGGCCTCGCGCCGGAGCCGATCGATCGCGCGGCGCCGGGCGGTGGTGATGATCCATCCGGCCGGGCTCGGCGGCAGCCCGGACGACGGCCAGCGCCGCACCGCCTCGGTGAACGCATCCTGGACGGCGTCCTCGGCGATGTCGATGTCGCCGAACACCCCGACCAGGACGGACACCGCGCGACCGTGTTCTTCACGGAACACGTGTTCGATGTCGGCGGACCCGATCACGTCAGTCGCCGGCTCCGTCGTGGTGAGCGAACGGCCGGACCTCGATCGGGAGGGTCGTCGCCCGGGTGAGCTTGCGACCCCATTCGAGGGCGGCGTCCAGGTCGGGCGCCTCGACGATGGTGAATCCGCCGAGATGCTCCTTGCCCTCGGTGTACGGGCCGTCGGTGACGAGCACGTCACCGCCCCTGGCCCGCAGCACGGTCGCGGTGGTGGGGGCGCACAGTCCCCCGCTGAACACCCACGCGCCCGCGGACACCATCTCCTGGTTCAGGGCGTCGAGATCGTCGCCGATCTTCGCGAGGACGTCGGGTTCGGGGGCGGGGCCGTCGGGTTGGTACACGCTCAACAGGTACTGGGTCATCTCGGGTTCCTCCTCGGATCGGCCGGCCGGCGCCTTCGGATGTGGCCGGCCCTCACCTCCTATACGAACGTCACCCTTCCGATTCGACACTCTGCACGGAGGAATTTCGCCGAATGACCTCAGTTGTGCTCGGACACCAGGACGGCGCGGGTGCCCGCCTCCAGCGCTTCGAACACATGTGCGACGTCGCCGGGGTAGGCGATGTAGTCGCCGGGTCCGAGTTCGACCGGATCGCCCGCCACGCCGACCAGTGCGCGCCCGGCGCTGAGGATGACGTGTTCGACCACACCGGGCATGTGCGGTTCGGATTCCCGGGCCGGGCCGGGTTCGACGGCGAGGCGGTACAGATCCCGGCGCGCGGACGGCGGGCAGGACGCGACGAGAGTCGCGCGGTAGTCGGACCGGTCGGACGTCAGTTCCGGCCCCTCGTCGGCCCGGATGACCTGGACGCGGGGCCGCGGCGGGTCGAGGAGTTGCGACATCTGCACGTCCAGGGCGACGCAGAGGGCCCACAGGGTTTCGACGCTCGGGTTGCCGCCCCCCGATTCGAGTTGGGACAGAGTGGATTTCGCGACCCCGGCGCGGCGGGCGACCTCGGTCAGGGACATGCCCGACCGTTCCCGTTCACGACGCAGCGAGGGTCCGATGTAGCCCAGCGGGGACTGCCCTGCCATGGTTCCCCTTCCCGACTTCCGACATTGTGTTCATTATTTTGGGCGCTGCGTTCGTCTTGACGAACACCGCACCGTGTGTTCAGTATAGAAGTCATGCGTTCGATGAAGCGAACACTCGATGTGCGGGTCCTCCGGAACATCGCGCTGGTGTGCCTGGCCGATGGACTGGTCGGCATGTCGTATGGCGCCATCGCGGTGGGTTCGGGCCTGGACGCCTGGTTGCCCGTCGCGCTGTCGGTGCTGGTCCTCGCCGGTTCTGCGGAGTTCCTGTTCGTCGGCATCGTCGCGGCAGGCGGCAGCCCGGTCGCGGCGACGATCGCCGGGCTGCTGGTGAACGCGCGGCATGTGCCGTTCGGTCTGGCGGTCGGGGACGTGCTGGGGCGCGGGCTGCGCCGCGTCCTCGGCGCTCATCTGATGAACGACGAGTCGGTGGTGTTCGCCCTCGGTGAGACGGACCCCGGCCGCAGGCGCGCCGCGTACTGGGCGTGCGGTGTGGGGATCGCGGTGTGCTGGCCGCTCGGGGCCGTGCTCGGCGCGGTGGCGGGCACGGCGATCGGCGACCCCGCCGTGCTGGGACTGGACGCCATGTTCCCGGCGGTGCTGCTGGCGCTGGTGCTGCCGGCGTTGCGCGATCGGACTGTGCGGGTGCCGGTACTGGCCGGCGGGGTGATCGCCCTGGCCACCACTCCCTTCCTGCCCGCCGGGCTTCCGGTGCTGGCGGCGCTGGTCGGGTTGCTCGCGGGTGTGCGGCGGAAGATGCTGCGGTGACCGGGAACCTCGTGCTGATCGGGTCGGTCGGGGTTCTCGCGGCAGGCACCTTCGCATTCCGATTCACGGGCCCGGCGCTGCGGCCACGGATCGCCACCCGGCCCTGGGTGGAGCGGACCATGGCGACGGCCGCCCTGGTTCTGCTCACCGCACTGGTCGGCACGACGGCGCTCACCGAAGCTCACGACCTCGCCGGGGTGGCGCGTCCCACCGGCGTCGTCGTCGCGGGCCTACTCGCCTGGCGGAAGGCACCTTTCGTCGTCGTCGTCCTGTCCGCGGCCGCCACCGCTGCCGGATTGCGGCTCCTCGGGGTGCCGTGAGGATGCATGATCGAGGGGTGTTATTTCATCTCTGCGCCACGTGCGGCGTCGAACAGGACCCGAACACCCCGCTCCCCGACGAGTGCGCGATCTGCGCGGACGAACGCCAGTACATTCCGCTGGGCGGTCAGGAGTGGACCACCGTGGAGAAGCTGGCCGGTGCGGGGTACCGCGCGGTCGAGCACGAGGTCGAGCCGGGGCTGCACGGCCTATACGTCGACCCGAAGACCGCGATCGGCCAGCAGTCCCTCGTGATCCGCACCCCCGCCGGGTCACTGCTGTGGGATCCGATCGGGTTCGTCGACGACGCCGCCGTCGCCGCCGTCGCCGCGCACGGCCCGGTCCTCGCCGTCGCGGGCAGCCACCCGCACATGTTCGGCGTCCAGACGCAGTGGTCCAAGGCGCTCGGCGACGTGCCCATCCTGGTGGCCGACGCGGACCGCGGATGGCTGGCACGGTCCGACGGCCCGATCGTGTTCTGGTCCGGCACCCACGAAGTGACGCCGGGTCTGACCCTGCACCAGATCGGTGGGCACTTCCCGGGCAGCGCCGTCGCGCACTGGCGGGACGGCGCCGACGGCCGCGGGGTCCTCCTCACCGGGGACGGCGTGTTCCCCAACCCGGACCGCCGCACGGTGTCGTTCCTCCGGTCGTACCCCAACCGGCTGCCGCTGTCCGCGGCGGTGGTGCGGCGCATCGCGGACCAGTTGTCGCACCTCGAATTCGACCGCATCATCGGCAACTTCGACAACGTGATCGACAACGCCGGCCGGGAGGCACTCGAATACTCGGCCACCCGTCACTGCGCGTGGGTGACCGGGGAGTTCGATCACCTCACCTGACCGCTGATCATGACGTCCGAGGTAATGATCACGACGATCCGCCCGACCTACGCTGGCCGAATGACCACCCTCGACGACCGGCGAGCGTCGCATGTCGGTACCCATCTGCGGGCGTGGCGGGAACGCCGCCGGCTCAGTCAGCTGGAACTGGCGAACCGGGCGGACATCTCGGCGCGGCACGTCAGCTTCCTGGAGACGGGGCGGTCGAATCCCACCCGGGCGATGCTGCTGCGCCTCAGCGAGCATCTCGACATTCCCCTGCGCGAACGCAACGCGTTGCTCCTCGCGGGCGGTTTCGCGCCCGCCTTCCCGGAGCATCGACTGTCGGATGTGCCGATGGCGTCGATCGCCGATGCCATCGGGAAGATCCTCACCGCGCATTCCCCGTACCCGGCGGTGGTCGTCGACCGGCACTGGAACATGGTGGACGCCAACGACGCGGTCGCGGTGCTGACCGAGGGGTGCGCCGCTGAATTGCTCGAGCCGCCCGCGAACGTCCTGCGGTTGAGCCTGCACCCGGACGGCATGGCACCGCGCATCGTGGACCTGGCGCAGTGGCGGGGGCATCTCCTGCACCGGCTGCGGCATCAGATCGCGGTCACCGGCGACGACGGACTGCGTGACCTGCTGCGGGAATTGGAGGGCTACCCCGGTGGCACCGTCGGCAGCGCCGAACTGCCGGGGTCGCTCGTCGTGCCGCTGCGTATCCGGCACCACGACACGGTGCTGGCGTTCCTCAGCACGACCACGATGTTCGGCACTCCCCTCGACGTGACGGTCGCGGAGCTGGCCATCGAATCGTTCTTCCCCGCCGACGCGGTGACAGCGGCTACCCTCCGCAGTAGCGTGAGCAGCGACTGAGGAGGTAGGTCTGATGGACTTGACAGCAATTGGTGTCGGTTTCGGCTACGTGGTCGTAGTCCTCACCATTCTTGTCGTCGTGGTCGGGGTGTCGGCACTGTTCGTGTTCTCGATCAAATCGGATTTCATTCCGCCGGAATCCCCGGGGACTCCCACGGGGCGGAAGCGGATCGGCAGGGCGGAATAGCCGCGTACGCACCGGAAGGCGGGCAGTTCCTCACGGAGGGGCGGCCCGCCTTCACGTATGGACGGGCCGCCGGTTTCTGGATCGATTCCGCTGTGCCGGCGGGGCGAAGCAACGCTTACTGAGACGCTCGGGGACAAGGCGACTACCGTGACAGGAGTCGTCTATTTTTCGAGGAGCACGGAATGAGTATCAAGTCGGTAGAGTCACGCCGCCATCGCGTCGTGGTCATTGGATCCGGCTTCGGTGGGTTGTTCGGCACACAGGCGCTGAAGAATGCCGATGTCGACATCACCATGATCGCGCGCACCACTCACCATCTGTTCCAGCCGTTGCTGTATCAGGTGGCGACCGGCATTCTCTCCGTCGGCGACATCGCTCCCGCCACCCGGTTGGTGCTGCGGAAGCAGAAGAACACCAAGGTTCTGCTCGGCGATGTCGACAAGATCGATCTCGAGGCGAAGACGATCACCTCTCGGTTCCTGGACCGGACCACGGTCACCCCGTACGACAGCCTGATCGTCGCGGCGGGCGCAGGCCAGTCCTACTTCGGCAACGATCATTTCTCCGAGTTCGCGCCGGGCATGAAGACGATCGACGACGCCCTCGAACTGCGCGGCCGCATCCTGGGCGCGTTCGAGCAGGCCGAATTGTCGAGCGATCCCGCCGAACGCGCCCGGCTCCTGACGTTCGTCGTCGTCGGCGCCGGTCCGACCGGTGTCGAGCTCGCCGGCCAGATCGCGGAACTGTCGCGGCGGACCCTGTCGGGGGCGTTCCGCAACATCGATCCCCGTGAGGCCCGGGTGATCCTGCTGGACGGCGCGGACGACGTGCTGCCCGTCTACGGCGGCAAGCTGAGCCGTAAGGCCCGCCAGCAGCTGGAGAAGCTCGGCATCGAGATCCAGCTGGGGGCGATGGTCGTCGACGTCGACGTGGACGGCCTCGTCGTCAAGGACAAGGACGGCACGCAGCGCCGGATCGAGTCGCAGTGCAAGGTGTGGTCGGCCGGTGTGCAGGCGAGCCCGCTGGGCAAGCAGATCGCGGAGCAGTCGGACGCCGAGATCGACCGGGCCGGTCGCGTCCTGGTCAACCCGGACCTGTCGGTGCCCGGCCACCCCGAGGTGTTCGTGATCGGCGACATGATGGCGCTCGACAAGTTGCCGGGTCTGGCGCAGGTCGCGATGCAGGGCGGCAAGTACGCGGCCAAGCAGATCAAGGCCGGCCTGAGCGGTCAGAAGCCGGAGGACCGGCCGCCGTTCAAGTACTTCGACAAGGGCAGCATGGCCACCATCTCGCGATTCAGTGCGGTGGCGAAGGTCGGGAAGCTCGAGATCAGCGGTTTCATCGGCTGGGTGGCCTGGCTGGCGATCCACCTGATGTACCTGGTCGGGTTCCGCAGCCGGCTGTCCACTCTGCTGTCGTGGACGGTGACGTTCCTCGGCCGCGGGCGCGCGCAGATGGCATCCACCGAGCAGTGGGTGTTCGCCCGCAATGCGATGGAGCAGCTGGAGCGGCACGAGCGGGAGAAGGAGGCCGCCGAGAAGTCGTCCGGCGGCGCGCAGCGCAAAGCCGCGGGGTGACACCGCTTCACACCTGACGTGAACAGAGCGGAGGGGACGGACCTGTCGGGTCCGTCCCCTCCGCCGTGTGCGGGGTGTCTCAGTTGCCGAGACGTCCGGTGTCGGTGATGTTCGCGAGCCGGACCTGCCCCTTGGAGACGAGTCGATCCTGTTCGTCGGTGATCCGAACCTCCCACAGCTGCTGAGTGCGTCCGCGGTGAACGGGACTGGCTTCGGCGGTCAGCGTGCCCTCCCGCGTCGCGCGGAGGAAGTCGGTGTTGTTGTTGACGCCGACGACGTGTCCGCGGCCGCCGAGCCACACCGTGCCCGCAGCGCTGGCCACCGATTCGATGACGGAGCAGTAGACGCCGCCGTGCTGGATTCCGGCCGGCTGCTGCAGGTCGGGGGTGACGGTCCACTGCGCGCGCACGCGGTCGGGTGAGAGTTCGGTGTATTCGAGTCCGATGAGGGCGTCGAAGCCCTTGCCCAATTGATCGGCCAGTGCGGCGGTGTCGATCCGCCCGTCACCGTTCGATGCCTGCTGTTCCCCGGAATCCACCATCACACTCTCCATCGGATCGCTGTGCGCTCTCGCGGCGCACCCGATCTCTTGCCTACACGACGGGGCGGGCGGTGGGAAAAGCAGGTGGGGCAAACGGATCGGCGGGCCTCACACTGTGTCAGCATGAGGCCCGCCGTGGGATGGACCTGGGAGTCTCTGCAGCCCTCAGGACTCCGGCGCGGTCCGGTAGTTCGGTTCTCGGCGTCGGTGTTTCTGCTCGACGTCTGGAACGAGTATAGGCAAGGCTTCCCTAATTAAGCAAGCGCTTCCTCGCCTGCCCGAGTCGGCCACAGTGCGGGCGCGTGATCCGGCTCTTCGAGCGGACCGGCACCCCGGCCGCCACGAACGCGTCCAGGATCCCCTGCCCGCGGCGCTGCGCGGCAGCCTCGCCGCCACCGGCGAGAATTGGCACGTACGTCGCGGCCCCGAGCACGGCCTCCCCCACGAGCCCCCAGAATCGGGACGCGTCGATCGGCGTCAACCGGGCGATCGCGTCGAACACCGCATGCAGCGACGTGAGACTGCGGTGCACCGTCCACAGCAGCAGCGCCCGCTCGCAGGGCACGGTGACCGTCCGCGGTGCGCCGGCATACGGGTCGTCCGGCAGCACGCGCAGGGTGTCGTCGGCGACACCCGCCCAGTCGATTCCCTCGTCGCTGTCCATGTGGATCCACAGGTTCTCGAGCCCCGGGTCCCACGCGCGCCCCTCCAGGACGACGAGCGCGGTGACACGCCCGACCACTGCGTGAATGAGCGCGGTGGCCACCTGCATCGCGGCGACGTCCGGGTCGGGAACCTCCTCGAGCGACCGGGCCCACATCCGGGACACCCGGTCGCCGTCGAGGTCGGCCGCCAGCGACCACCACCGGCGTTTACCCTCGTCTGCCATCGTCGCGACCGCGTACATGCGCGGATATTCGGCGTTCAGCGCGCGAAGTCGTGAACAGGACACGTCCAGTGCGGTCGCGGGGGCGGACAGGGTCGAAGTCACCGTGCACTCCAATCGGTCGGGATGGAACACCACCAAACATAGGTGAGCCTAACCAAATATCAAGGGTTGACATCATGTGATGTGAGGCACCCCCGCCGACCGCAACGCCCGGGACGTGCCGCCGGATGTGGCATCAGGGATAGGGTTCCGTAACCTAAGTAGTTGAATTCGGTGCAGATCCGGTGCACAGGCACACACGTCAGGAGCTTCCCCCGCCAGTGACGACGACGAGACAGTTCGGCAGCGACATCCCGCACCTGCCGACCGACGAGCCCTACGGGAAGCGCGACGTCCCGCGCGGTCCCGCCCCGCTGTACCTCCGGGCACTCGCGGGACTGCTCGACATCGGGACAGTGGCCATCCCCCTCGTCCTCGGGTGGTACATCGTCGACTCCCTCCGCGACGACAACGGCGGCGGGCAGGCGGACCGGGTCGTCTTCGGCGGCGCCGCCGTCGCGATCGCCCTCGGGCTCGCGCTGTGGAACCGCGGATTCCGCGAAGGCAACACCGGGCAGAGTTCGGGCAAGGGCTGGGTCGGCCTCGTCACCCGCGACACCCACACCCACGACGCGATCGGTCCGAAACGGTCTCTGCAGCGGGTGTTCCGGCGCTCCGGAACCGAGGTCGTCCGGGAAAGCACCGCGTCCGACGAAGGCTTCACCGTCCGCGAGAAGGACGTGTCCGTCGCGGCGATCCGGCGTCGTCGGCTCGTCGGGCTGGGTGTCCTCGTGATCCTGATCGGGCTGGTCCTGCTCGCCAGCGTCGCGGTCGGGGCGCGGCCACTGTCGTTCGCGGAGATCTTCCACGCACTGTTCGATGCGGACGGTTCGCAGACCGACATCATCGTCCGCACACTCCGCGGCCCGCGGACCGCGCTGGGACTCGTCGTCGGGATGGCGCTCGGCGTCGCGGGCGCCCTCATCCAGGGACACACCCGCAACCCGCTCGCCGACGCGGGACTCCTCGGCCTCAACGCGGGCGCCGCGTTCCTCGTCGTGCTGTCGATGTACCTGTTCGGGTTCAGCGCGCCCAGCGAATACCTGTGGTTCGCGTTCGCCGGGTCGTTCGCCGCCAGCGTGGTCGTGTTCGGGCTGTCGTCGATCGGCAACGGGGCGGCGAGCCCGCTGAGCCTGGCCCTGGCCGGCGCCGCCGTCGCGTTCTTCCTGCAGGCGATGACCAACGCGATCATCATCGTCGACCAGTCCAGCCTCGACTCCTACCGATTCTGGGTGGTCGGGTCGGTGGCCGGCCGCGGCTTCGACGTGCTCTGGCAGGTGCTGCCGTTCCTCATCATCGGTTTGATCCTCGCCCTCGTCAGCACACCCGGGCTGAACGTGCTCAGCCTCGGCGAGGACGTGGCACGGTCGCTGGGCACCAACATCGCGGCCAGCCGCGCACTCGGCATCGTCGCCATCACCCTCCTCACCGGTGCGGCCACCGCGGCGTGCGGCCCGATTGCATTCATCGGTCTCGTGGTCCCCCACGTCGCGCGGGCGATCACCGGCCCCGACTACCGGTGGCTGGTCCCCTACGCCGGCCTCCTCGGCGGCGTCATGCTCGTGACCGCCGACGTCATCGGACGCGTCGTGGTCCGGCCGGGTGAGTTGCAGGTGGGAATCGTGCTCGCCGTGTTCGGCGCACCGTTCTTCATCGCGTTGGTTCGGCGCAGAAAGTTGGCAAGCCTGTGAGCACTCGCGACGAAGTGCGCCCCGACCTCGGGGCCGCCCCGGCGTCCCGCGTCCCGGCGCGCCCCGCGTTCCGGCTCGGACCGATCTCCCTGGTCCTGCGGCCCCTCGGTATCGCCGTCAACGTGGCCCTGCTGGTGGCGCTGTTCCTGGTGCTGTGCCTCAACATCGGCCGCGGCGACTACCCGCTGTCGATCCCCGAGGTCACCAGGGTGCTGTTCGGCGGCGGCACGAAGGCCCAGAACTTCATCGTCATGGATCTGCGCCTGCCGCGGTCGCTGACCGGTGTGTTCATCGGCATGGCCCTCGGCCTGGCCGGCGCCATCACCCAGTCGATCGCCCGCAACGCCCTCGCCAGCCCGGACATCCTCGGCATCACGTCCGGTGCCAGCGCCGCCGCGGTCGCGCTGATCGTCCTCGGCGGCGGCGGCAGCTTCGTCGGCCTCCTTGCCACCCTGGGCATACCGCTGGCCGCCCTGTTCGGCGGGCTTCTCACCGCGCTGGTCATCTACGTGCTCGCGTGGCGCGGCGGAGTGGAGGGCTACCGGCTGATCCTGATCGGCATCGGCATCAACGCCATGCTGATCGCGGTCACCGGCTGGCTGCTGATCTCCGCGGACATCAACGACGCGTCGCGGGCCCAGGTGTGGCTCAACGGCTCCCTGAACGGCGCCGCCTGGAGTCAGGTGTGGCCCGTCACGATCGCCGTCGTCCTCGTCGGTGGCTACGCCGTGATCTCGTCGTTCACGATGGGCGCCCTCCGCCTCGGCGACGACAACGCGGTGTCGCTGGGTGTGCGCCTGCAGTGGTCGCAGGCCCGGCTCCTGCTCATGGCCGTCGCCCTCGCCGGCATCGCGACCGCGGCCGCGGGTCCGGTCGGCTTCGTCGCGCTCGCCGCGCCGCAGGTGGCGCTGCGGCTGGTGCGGTCCGCGGGCCCGCCGCTCATCGCGTCGGCGCTGACCGGCGCCGTGCTCGTGGTGGGCAGCGATGTCGTCGCCCGCACGATCCTGCCGGTCGAGCTGCCGGTGGGTATCGTCACCTCGGCGCTCGGTGGCCCATTCCTGCTGTATCTGCTGGTTCGCAACAATCGGAAGGTCTCGGCATGACCGTGCAGACTGATCCTCGACTGATCGCCGAAAACCTGAGCCTCGGGTACGGCGACCGGGTCATCGTCGACAACCTCGACCTCGAGGTGAGGACCGGGGTGATCACCACCGTGATCGGGCCGAACGGTTGCGGCAAGTCCACCTTGCTGCGTGCGCTGGGGAGGCTGCTGAAGCCGCGCAACGGTTCGGTTCTGCTCGACGGCAAGGCCATCGGATCGATGCGCACCAAGGACGTCGCCCGCACGCTGGGCATGCTCCCCCAGGCGCCGCTGGCCCCCGAGGGGCTGACGGTGGCCGACCTGGTGGCCCGCGGCAGGCACCCCCACCAGTCGTGGCTGCGGCAGTGGTCGTCCGACGACGAGGGCGAGGTCGCGGAGGCGCTCGCGCTGACCGGGGTGTCCGACCTCGCGGACCGCCCCGTCGACCAACTGTCGGGCGGTCAGCGTCAGCGGGCCTGGATCTCGATGGCCCTCGCGCAGGGAACCGACATCCTCCTGCTCGACGAACCCACCACCTACCTGGACCTGGCGCACTCGATCGAGGTGCTCGACCTGGTGGACCGGATGCACGAGGAGTTGGGCCGCACCGTGGTGATGGTGCTCCACGACCTGAACCTCGCGATCCGCTACAGCGATCAGCTGATCGTGATGCGGGACGGCACCATCGTCGCGGCCGGCGCGCCGAAGGACATCATCTCCGCCGAACTCCTGCTCGAGGTGTTCGGTCTCGAGGCCGCGGTCATCGCCGACCCGGTGTCCGATCGCCCGCTGGTGGTGCCGATCGGCACCCGCCACGTGTACGGGGCGGTGGGCGGACCGGAGCCGAAGTAGCGGCCGTCAGCGCCGGCCGCCGATCATCGTCCGCACCAGCCGGTAGCTCTGCCCCAGCGACACCGTCGGCAAATACGCCCTGCCGACGGCGTTGCCGATGCTCGGCAGGGCGGCCGGATCGGCGAACGTCATGTGCATGGCCACGTACCGGGGCTGGAACTTCGACTTGAACGCCAGCAGCGAACGGAACCCGTACACCGGTTCCAGGGTCCGGCCGAGCAGATCCAGCACGCTGTCCATCACCGCCGACAGGCTCGACGACTCCGACCGTTCCCGATCGTCGGCGTCGCTGTCCGGTTGCTCGACCTTGGCGAGCGGGGCGCCGGACAGGCTCAGGAACTGCGCACCCTCCTCCTCCAGTTTCAGCGCCGCGGACGCGATGAGGAACTCCATCGCCGGCCGGAACCCTTCCGAGCGCCGGCGCATGAAGTCGAGGGTCCAGCCGACCACCCGCCCATCCTGGTACACGGGCAACCAGGACGTGACGCCGTGGACGGTGCGATCCTCGTCGACGGCGATCAGGCAGCGCACCTCCGGGTCGTCGACCTCGTCGAGTCCGCCGAGCGTGAACCCCATTTCGGGCATCCCCTTGTCGGCCACCCACTCCTCGGAGATCGCCGTGATCTGGTCGGTGATCGACCGCGGGGCGCTGGGGAAGCTGACCCATTCCGCGGTGATCCCCGACTTCTTGGCCTTGTTCAGGGCGGTCCGGACGTCCTGGAACCGCTTGCCGGTGAACGCGATCTGCCCCAGATCCAGCACCGTCTCCTCCGCGACCTGGATACCGCTCCAGCCGAGGGCGTCCGTGACGGCGCGGACCTCGCCGGTCACCGAGTAGAAGCACGGGATCCACCCGTTGGCGGCGGCGAATTCGGCGAAGTGTTCGACGTTGTCCCGCAGCCGGTCGGGCGGGCCGACCGGGTCACCGGTGGTGAGGGCGACCCCGGCGAGGACCCGGTACGCGACGTAGCTCGTGCCGTCGGCGGAGAACCAGTAGTGGTTGCCGCGCCACGTCGTCATCCAGGACAGCGGGCTTCCGCTCCCCGACTTCAACAGGGCGCGTGCGCGTTCGGCGGCCGCCGAGTCCGATCCGATGGCGGGACTGAGGAACGTCGCGGCGACCAGCGCGCACGCCGCCACCCAGAACACCACCCCGGTCCACTCGTACAGCAGGGTCGCGGGAATGCTCTCCGGCAGCAGCCGGGGGTCGAGCCATTGCAGGTACACGGGCGGGATCAGCCGCTCCGGGAAGTCGGCGAGCAGCGTCGTGAACCCCGGCCGGGGATCGAAACCGTGCCGCGCCCACAATCCGCCCAACACGTAGAGAACGGCGAGACCGGCCAGCAGCGACACCAGGACGATCGCCAGCCGGCGGTAGGTTCCGGCCGGGGCGGCGACGTCGAAGAACCGGCGGGTGGCGAGCAGCACGATCAGGATCGCCAGCGGTGTCAGGAACGGCACCAGCGTCCGGTACAGGTTCGGGTCGGCGAGACCGTAGAACAGGGAGTCCTCGTCGAGGGAGTCGACGAACCGGATCGCGAAGTTCAGCAGCGACAGCACCAGCAGGATCACCTGGGCGATCACGGACGCGACCCACGCGAAGCGACGGCCCCGTCGGAGGCCGTCGCAGAGGGTGAGGAGGAACAGGGACGGCATCAGACTCAGCAGGGTCGGTCCGACCCCGGACAGGCGCAGTTCGAGCAGCCCGCGCCGGCATTCGGGGTCCGACGCCGACACCTCGCACAGGTCGCGCACTTCGCCGGCCGTGTAGGGGATGCCGCGGAACAGGTCGCGGAGCACGGCGAGGGGACCGACCGCCTCCGCGGACAGTGCCGCGATCATGGGGCCGATCGCGCTGGCCGCCACGATGATCGCGACGAGTACCCGGCCCTCACGCTGGGTGCCCGCGATCCGTTCGCCGCGGGCGGAGCGGCCGACGATCCAGCGGCCGATCACCAGGCCGACGACGGCCGCGGCGAGCCGGACCACGTCCTGCAGCGAACCACTGAACAGTGCCAGGGTGATGGTGAACACGAGGACGCCGACGCGGATCCGCCGACGCCACAGCGTGCCCATGTTCGAACTGGCCACCATCGCGGCACCGACGATCCACGTGCTCGGACCGACGGCCATGCCCACGTGCAGCCGGAAACCCCAGTTCGCGTCGACGACCTTCGCGACGGCGGCCACCGACAGTGCGAGCAGCCCGCCGAGCACCTGGGTGGCGACCGCGGCCAGCACGAACCGCGCCGACCCCATGCGACGTTCCAGCGGAGCGGCCGCCACGAGGACGAGGACGGTCGTCGACAGGTACGCCAGGACGTCGTCGCCCCACAGCCCGGCGGTGAACAGGGTCCACACCCAGCCGTTCTGGAACGCCCGGATCCCGATCGCAACGTGCTGGGACAGGTCATGGGAGGGACCGCTGATCACACTGGACGTGGCGATCGCGAGGATCCAGATCACGACCAGCAGCGCGATGCTGACCGGTGCACCCCGCACCCCGCCCCAGACCCGTTCCGCTGCCCGCCCGGTCTGACCCTTGACCCTGGCGGCCGCATCGTGTCCGGTCGCCGCGCTGTCGTCGGTCTTCATCCGCCAGGTCCCCACTCTCCGCGATGTCGAGAACGAACGCATGCCCGGCGGGTCGGCCGCTGCCAACCCGACCGTAATCCACCCGTTCGGAGTATGGCCAATACCACACGCCGTGACGCAGTTTTACTACTACCAGTAGTACGTATCTGCGTCGTCGTATCCGTAGAATCAATTTATGGCTGGACTCGGCGAACTCGAACGCGCAGTGATGGATCACCTGTGGTCCACTTCGGAACCGCAGACGGTACGGCAGGTACACGAGGCACTGGCGGCACGCCGTGAACTCGCGTACACGACTGTCATGACAGTGCTCCAGCGACTGGCGAAGAAGCACCTCGTCATTCAGCAGCGCGACGACCGTGCCCACCGGTACCTGCCGGTGCACCAGCGCGAGGAACTCGTCGCGAGCCTCATGGTGGACGCCCTGCAGCAGGCCGACAAGTCCGGAAGTCGCGCCGCCGCACTCGTCCACTTCGTGGGGCAGGTCGGCGCCGACGAGGCCGACGCGCTCCGCGAGGCCCTCGCCGCGCTCGAGGCCAAGGAGCGGTCCACCGGAGACAATCAGTCGGGAACCGTTCGCGCCGGCTGACGTTCGTCATGCATGATGAGTAGGACATGGACGCCACCACCGCGCTGGTATTCGGAGTACTCGCACTTCTTCTCGCAGGGCCTGTCCCTGCGCTGCTGAGTCGTGCCCGATGGCCGCATCGCGCCCCCCGAGCAGCCCTCGTGCTGTGGCAGGCAATCGCCCTCGCCGCAGTTCTGTCCGCGTTCAGTTCAGGTCTCGCGATCGCCAGCCAACTGCTGGTCCCCGGACCGGACGGGCGCCCCACCACGGCACCGGTCGCCGAGATCGACGCCCTGGGCCTGCCCCTGTGGCTGCTGTACGTGGTGGTCTTCGCGCTCACCCTCCTCGTCGGCGCCAAACTGATCTTCTCGATCGTGCAGGTCGGGGTCCGCACCCGGCGCAGACGCGCCCGGCACCGGATGCTCGTCGACCTCCTCGACCGCTGCGACTCGTCCTCGCCCCTCGCCCGCACCCCGGACCTGCGGGTCCTCGACGTCACCGAGCCCATCGCCTACTGCCTGCCCGGTCTGCGGCAGCGAGTCGTGCTGAGCCAGGGCACGTTCACCAACCTCGACGACGCCGAGATCACCGCGATCCTCACCCACGAGCGGTCCCATCTGCGGGCCCGGCACGACCTCGTCCTCGAGGCGTTCACCGCCGTCAACGCCGCCTTCCCCACCGTCGTGCGCAGCAAGTCCGCGCTGGGGTCGGTGCAGTTGCTGGTCGAGATGCTGGCCGACGACTCCGCCGTCCGCGCCACCGGGCCGACCGCACTGGCCCGCGCACTCGTCGCCTGCTCGGGGTCGATCGCCCCGAAGGGTGCCATGGCCGCGGGTGGTCCCAGCACCCTGCTGCGGGTGCAGCGCCTGTCCTCCTCGGAGGCGGGCACCCCGGTGGCACTCGCCGCCTACGCCGCGTCGGTGGCCATCCTCGTGGTGCCGACCATCGCCGTCGCCGTCCCCTGGCTCACCGAACTGAGCCGGTTGTTCAGCGCCGTATAGTCACCCAGCTCACAACCCGCCGCATTCGATAACCGGGTGCCCCGTCGCGTACACTGGTCGACGGTCGCCACTGCGGCCCATCAACACTGAAACGGCACACAGCCCAATTCCCCGCACTTCCGCGAATGGATTGACCAGGTGACATGTGCCCTGGCTCGTCCCTTTGTGCGTGCTGCATGACAGCCCCCGCTCCGCGACGCGCCCTATGCCCGGAGAGGTATTTGCGTGACCAACGCTGTCCAGACGACGTCTGCCCCACTAGAGCAGACCGAGACCGAAACCCCTGATCAGAACGCCACCGTGACGTTCGCCGAGATCGGCCTGCCCGCCCCCCTGGTCCAGGCCCTCGCCCGCAACTCCATCACCGTCCCATCGCCGATCCAGGCGCTGGCCGTGCCCGATGCGCTGGCCGGCACCAACGTCCTCGGCCGCGCACAGACCGGATCGGGCAAGACCCTCGCATTCGGCCTGCCGATGCTCACCCGCCTGTCCCGCCACGAGGACCGGCCCGCACCCAAGCGTCCCCGCGCACTGGTGCTCGTGCCCACCCGGGAACTCGCATTCCAGGTGGTCGACTCCCTCAACTCGTACGCCGGGGCCATGGGCCTGACCGTCCGCCCCGCCGTCGGCGGCACCCCGTTCTCCAAGCAGGTCGACCAGCTGCGGCGGGGCGTCGACATCCTCGTCGCCACCCCCGGCCGGCTGAACGACCACCTGCGTCAGGGCACCTGCATCCTCGACTCGATCGAGATCACCGCGCTCGACGAGGCCGATCAGATGGCCGACATGGGCTTCCTGCCCGAGGTCCGGGCGATCCTCGGTGAGACCCGGGCCGACGGCCAGCGTCTCCTGTTCTCGGCCACCCTGGACCGTGAGGTGCAGTCGCTGGTCCGCCAGTTCCTGCCCGACCACGTGCAGCACTCCACCGAGGACGGTCGCGCCAGCGTCGACACGATGGAGCACTACGTGCTGCTCGTCGACCGCGGCCAGAAGGACAACGTCCTCGCGGAGATCGGTGCCCGCGACGGCCGCACGATCATGTTCGCCCGCACCAAGCTCGGCTGCGAGGGCATCACCGACCGCCTCCGTGCGGTGGGCATCGCCGCCGAGGCGCTGCACGGCGGCAAGGCGCAGAATCAGCGCACCCGTGTCCTCGAACGGTTCAAGAACGGCCGCACCCCGGTGCTCGTCGCGACGGACGTCGCCGCCCGCGGCATCCACGTCGACGGCATCGACCTGGTCGTGCACGTCGATCCGCCCGCCGATCACAAGGACTACCTGCACCGCGCAGGCCGGACCGCCCGTGCCGGCGAGAAGGGCACCGTCGTCGCGATCGTGCTCCCCAACCAGAAGCGCACGTTCCGCCGCCTGACCGGGATGGCCGGCGTCGACGCCACCGCCGTGCCCGTCACCCCCGGCTCGGAGAAGCTGGCCAGCATCACCGGCGCCAAGGCGCCCAGCGGAGAACCGGTGCGCGACACCTACTCCCGCGGCGAGCGTGGCGGCGACCGCAAGTTCGGCGACCGCGGACCCCGCCGTGAGGGCGGTTACGCCGGCCGCGACGGCGGCGGCTACCGCGGCAATCGCAGTGACCGCGGTGAGCGCAGCTTCGGCGACCGTCCGTCGGGTGGTCGCAGCTTCGAGGGTCGTGGCCCGCGCCGCGACCAAACAGACAACCGGTCCGGCGGCTACCGGGGCGACCGCCCGCAGCGTGACGGTGACAACCGTGGCGGCGGTTATCGCGGCGACCGGGACAACCGGACGTTCACCGATCGGGCCCCGCGCCGCGACTTCGGTGACAGTGCACCCCGCCGCGAGTACGGCGGCGGCAGCAGCGCCCCGCGCCGCGACTTCGGTGACCGCGGCGACAGCCACCGCGGTACCGGCGAGCGCAGCTTCGACCGCAGCGCACCGCGCCGCGACTTCGGCGACAACCGCGGTGCGGCGGGCGGGTTCCGTCGCGACGACCGCCGCGACGACCGTCGCGACGACCGTCGGCCCGCGGCCGCGTCGGAGCGGCGCCCCGCGTCGACCGGTGGCGGGTTCCGCAGCCGCACGGATCGTCGCTCGTACGACGGCTTCGACGGCCCGCGGCGTGAGCGACGCAGCTGATCGATCGCTGATCGGACAACCGAATAACGAAGTGTGAGTGA
>NZ_JAAOQS010000085.1:0-40634 GCF_011603105.1 Rhodococcus sp. A14
GCTCCCCGCTTCGTTGTGGGTCTATCTGTTGCTGTCGAGAATTACCTGCGGAATACCCGCGCCGACCGGGACGAACTCGCAGCGAGCCAGCAGAGTCGCGTCCGGGTCGAGTGCCGCACGGACGAGGTCGAGCGCGAACGGATCGTAGGGCGCCTGGAAATGTCCGGTGCCGTCCTGGGGGCATCGATCCTGAATCAGGATGTTGTCGACCCCGGCGCCGCGGAGCGCCATGTTCGTGTACGGCTGGATCATTTCGTCGTACCGGGACCCGATGGTCGTGTACGCGACGCCGGGCACGGTGTCACCGCCCGCGTTGAGGGCGTTCATGAACGGCGAGCCCTGCATCTGCTGGCTGACGGCCACCGACGTCACCGTGCGGGCGAAGTCAGGTCCGCCGGGAAGTGCCTGCACGATCGGAACGAGGCCGTACATCACTCCCCCGTAGCTGGGCGACGCCAGTCCGACCCAGTCGTCGACGAACGGGGCGCCGCCGAGCTTGTTGACGTAGTACCGCGTGACGTTGGCACCCTGCGAGTATCCGACGGTGTCGACCTTGTCGGCGCCGGTCGCGTCGCGGACCCGGTCGACGAACCGGCCGAACTCCTCCGCGCTCGCGACGATGTCCTCGGTGCCGTAGGAATCGGCACCCGGCGCTCCGCCGTAGTTGAGCGCGAACACGCAGTAGCCGTCCGCGGCGAGCATGGGCGACAGGGCGGCCCAGTCCGCGTAGGCGCTTGCGTCGGTGCCGTGCGCGAGCACCACCGGCTCCGGGTGGTCCGGGGAGGGTGTGCAGGAGAAGTCGTTCGATCCCGCGGGTGCGCTGTCCGGGTGCTCGTGCGCATACGCGGCGGCGGCACTACGGCCGTTCTGAGGAAGCCCGGCCGTGGTGGGCACGACGGGCTGGGGCGGTGAGGCGTCGTCCGCGTGGGCGGTGGACACTGCGCCGGACATCAGCAGGACGACACCCGTGACGACCGCACCGGCACCCCGAAACCTCATGATCTCTCCCGACTTCGCCGTGACATTTCTGTGAACCTTCCCAGAATGTGCACGCGCTGTCGCGTCGAGTCGGCGGGCCCGCGGTGAGCCGTGGCGCCCTAGGAGTCGGTGTCATCCTTACCGGCTTCGCTCTGATCGTCTTCGGCGAGAAGGCGATACATCGCGCGCCGCGCGTCGGTGAGGATCTCGCCGGCACGCCGGACCTGGTCGTCGTCACCGACCGCGGCGACCTGACCCGCGGCACCCATCAGCAACCCGATCAGACCCCGCAGGTCCTCGGCGGGCTGGCCGACACTCTCCCGCACGTCGTCCCACGGGGTGCCGAGTTCGGTCTTGTTCGCTTCGACGAAGGCCTTGCCCTCGTCCGTCAGGCGTGCGGTCTTGCGGCCCGCCACCTTTTCGATGAGCACCAGACCCTCGTCCTCGAGCTGTGACAGCGCGGGGTAGATCGAACCGGGACTGGGCTTCCACACCCCGTCGCTGCGTTCGACGATCTGCTGAATCAGCTCGTAGCCGTGCATCGGCTCCTCGGTGAGCAGCAGCAGGATCGCGGAGCGGACATCGCCGCGCCGTCCCCTGCCACCCCGTCCGCGTCCGCGCCCGAAGTGCATTCCCGGACCGAAGCCGGGATCGCCCTCGGGGCCGAAGCGGCCTCGCCGGTGTCCGTGACGGTGGGGCCCCTCGGGCCGTCCCGTCCGTTCGCGTGTGAATCGGTCCCGTCGGGGACCCCTGTGTTCGAAATGGAAGTCTTCCATCATCAGCCTCCTTCTGTATCGCTGATGCATCAACGATATATCGTCAATCAGAACTCGACAAGGCCCCTTCTGGTACGGTCGTCAAGTCGGCCCCGTACCCGAAGGGCGCTGTGGCCGGAGGTGTTCGCGCTCAGCCGGCGGCCGCGCCGAACCACCTGGGCAGTTGGCCGACCAGATCCTGCTGGTCTCCCCCGACCCATGCCACGTAGCCGTCCGGCCGCAGCAGCACCGCGGGCACGTCCAGTTCCTCGCTGACGTCGACGACGTGGTCGACCCGGTCTGCCCAGCCCGCCACCGAAAGCCGGCCGGCCTGGTCGAGCAGCAATCCGCGGCCACCATGCATCAGCTCGTAGAGGCGTCCCCGCTTCAGCCCGATGTCGCGCAGCCGTCGGCCGAGCAGTTCGTGCCCCTCACCGAAGTCGTAGCGGACACCGATCGCGGTGACTTTCTCGGTCAGGTACCGGTTCACCTCCTCGACGTCCATCAGTTCCGACAGCAGCCGGCGCACCGCCTGGGGACCCGGCTCGGTGGACAGCAGCTCGGACTGCACGCGGGTGTTGTTCAGCACGTCGGCGGCTATCGGGTGCCGTTCGGTGTGGTAGCTGTCCAGCAGCCCCTCCGGTGCCCAGCCGTTGATCTCGGCGGCCAGTTTCCAGCCCAGATTGAACGCGTCCTGGACGCCGAGGTTGAGGCCCTGCCCGCCCAGCGGTGGGTGGACGTGCGCCGCGTCGCCGGCCAGCAACACCCGGCCGACCCGGTAGCGCTCGGCCAGCCGGGTGGCGTCGCCGAAGCGGGACAGCCACCGCGGTGAGTGCACGCCGAAGTCAGTGCCGGCGAACACCCGCAGCTGTTGCTTGAACTCCTCGAGGGTCGGCGGGACCGACCGGTCCTCGGCCACCCCCTCGGCGGGCACGACGACGCGGTACACCCCGTCCCCGGAGGGCCCGGCGCCGAACCCCTTGTGGGTTTTGCGGACCTCGGCCACCACGGCGGCCAGCGTCTCCGGTGGCGCGGCCACCTCCATCTCGCCCAGGAGCGACTCGACCCGGGTCGGCTCGCCGGGGAAGCCGACGCCCAGCAGCTTGCGCACCGTGCTGCGACCGCCGTCGCAACCGACGAGGTAGCGCGCGCGCAGCTGTGTGCCGTCGGTCGGCAGGGCGGTCACCCGGTCCTCGTTCTGGCTCAGCCCGACCAGTTCGCAGCCACGCCGGATCTCGACGCCGAGTTCGGTGGCGTGCTCGATCAGCAGGCGCTCGGTGACGGGCTGCGGGATGCCGAGGATGTACGGATGTGCGGTGTCCAGCCGGTCGGGCCGCGGCTTGCTGATACCGGCGAAGAAGCCGCCGACGGGGTACTGCTTGCCGAGCGCGAGGAATCGCTCCAGCAGACCGCGCTGGTCCATCACCTCGACGCTGCGCACGTGCAGGCCCAGCGACCGGACATGCCTGGTCGGCTCGGCCTCCTTCTCCAGCACGAGCACCTGCACGCCGTGCAGCCGCAACTCGCAGGCCAGCATCAGGCCGGTCGGTCCGCCGCCGGCAACGATCACGTCAATCACGAAGACCCCCACATACGCCGCGAACTGATTTCCGCAGGTTCTGGCTTCGGTGGGAGATTCTGCGGCACGACCGGGGTCTTGCCGCAAGGCCCCCGGTGCGTTATATGGTGAAGGTGGCAGGGAGTGGATTACCTCCTTGCCATTCCTTTTGTGTCCCCCGGGGGGCGGAACTAGCCGATCCGAATGGGGTCGATCTGGACCCGGGCAGGCTGCGAGTCCTTACGCGCGCTGCGCACCGACTGCGCCTCTCCCAGCGCTTTGGCCAGCGGCTTTCCCTCGCCACGGGGCACCCGGATCAGCATCCGCTCCACGTCCGCCGGCTCCGGCGCGTCGCCGGTGAACGGCAGCCGCTCCCCCGCCGGCAACTCGACCGGGCCCAGCAATTCCGCATTCGCCGGCAGATCGGCGAGCTCCAGGAGGTCGGCGATCGCCTTCGCGCTGCCGTCGATCGCCGCGAGGTGGATGGCGGGCGGAAATCCGACCTCCGCCCGCTCCTCGTACTGCGCACGGGCGTGACCGACCGGATCCCAGCGAACCAACGCCTGCACGGTCGGAATCCCCGAATCGGCGACCACGACCACCTGACCGCCCTCGGCGAACGGGCGTACGAGTGACGACGCCGTCATCCACCGCCGCAGCGTCTCCTCGGCGGCGCGCAGGTCGGGACGGCCCAGCAGCGCCCAGCCGTCGAGCAGCAACGCCGCGCCGTAGCCGCCCGGCATCACCGGTTCGGCCCCGACCGTCGACACCACGAGGGTGGGTCCCTCCTTCACCTCGTCGACGACGTCCGTGCCCCCCGACATCCGGACGGCGACCCCGGGAAACGCGCGTCCCAGTTCCTCGGCGGTCCGTCCGGCACCGACCACGACGGCCCGCAGCGCCTTCGCGCCGCACGCGTGGCAGCGGTGTGCGGCGTCGGCGACGCCACACCACCGGCACGCGGGGGTCCCCGCCCCGTCCGGGCCGGCCGCGGACGGCAGCGCGAGAGGTCCGTTGCATCGTCGGCATCGCGCGGGCGCCCGGCACTTGCCGCACGCGAGGCTGGGCACGTAGCCGCGCCGGGGCACCTGGACCAGCACTCCGCGGCCGGCGCCGAGCGCCTCCCGGGCAGCCGCGAACGCGATCGCGGGCAGCCGGGCGGCGCGTGCGCCGGGATCGCGGGCCAGGGCGTGGTCGCTGTCCGCGAGTGCGGTGATCTTCGGGGCGGCCGCCCGCACCGAGTCTCGGGAGGCCACGAGGTCGTGCGCCCACCCCGAGTCGACCAGCGCCTGCGCCTCCGCGGTGCGCGCGTGTCCGGCCAGTACCACCGCGCAGCCACTGGCGTACGCGCGGAGCAGCGCCACCTCGCGGGCGTGCGGATACGGTGCGCGCGGCTCGGAATGGTTGTCGTCCCCGTCGTCCCAGACCACGATCAGCCCGGTGCGCGGCGTCGGCGCGAACACCGAACTCCGGGTCCCGACGACGACCTTTGCCGTTCCGCGCAGCGCCGCCAGCCAGCGCCTGTAGCGCAGGGCCGGACCGAGACCGGCGGCGAGTCCGACGACCGCGTCCTTGCCCAGCAGCTTCTCCACCGCCGCGACCACGCGGTCGAGATCGCGCTGATCGGGCACGACGACGACGGTGCTCGCCCCGGTGGCGGCCACGAGCCCCGACAGTTCCGCGAGACGCGCCGGCCAGTCCTCGCCGGGGAGTGCCTGCCAGACCGCGCGCGGGGCACGCTCCGCCGACAGTGCGGTCAGGAAAGCGCCACCGTGGACGTACCGGTCCCACTCGCCGGTCTCGATCGCGATGTCCGGCACCTCGGAGGGTTCGGACGCGGCCTCGGACTCCGCGCGGGCGTGTCTCGGCGGGATCGCGAGTCGCAGGACGTCCGCGCGGGTCCCCGCGTATCGGCCGGCGACGAGGTCGACCACCCGGGTGATCTCCTCGGTCAGGACCCGCTCGGGCGAGATCACCCGTTCGAGCCAGCCGAAACGGCCCTGATGGTCGCTGGTCGCGTTCCGGGAGACGACGAACCCGTCGACGAGACGTCCGGCGAACCGGATGCGCACCCGGACCCCGGGCTGCGCCTGCTCGTCGAGGTCCTTCGGAACGAGATAGTCGAATTCGCGGTCGAGGTGGGCAAGCGGAAGCAGCGGCAGCACCCGGGCAACCGGATCTACTTCTGCCGCAACCTTTTCCGCGCTCACTCCGCGGCCCCTACCGCAGCGGCGCCCGCCGCGCCGTGACTACCGATCAGAGGCCTGCGGCTGCCCGCAGCTTCTCCGCCCGGTCGATGCTCTCCCACGGGAGGTCGATGTCGGTGCGACCGAAGTGACCGTAGGCCGCGGTCTGCGCGTAGATCGGACGCAGCAGGTCGAGATCGCGGATGATGGCGCCGGGTCGCAGGTCGAACGTTTCGGTGATCGCCTGCTGGATCCGCGCCGGATCCGTCTTCTCGGTACCGAACGTCTCGACGAACAGACCCACCGGCGCCGCCTTGCCGATCGCGTACGCCACCTGGACCTCGATCCGGTCCGCGAGGCCTGCCGCGACCGCGTTCTTGGCCACCCAGCGCATGGCGTAGGCCGCCGACCGGTCGACCTTCGAGGGGTCCTTGCCGGAGAACGCGCCGCCACCGTGGCGGGCCATGCCGCCGTAGGTGTCGACGATGATCTTGCGACCGGTCAGGCCGGCGTCACCCATCGGGCCGCCGAGCACGAACTTGCCCGTCGGGTTGACGAGCAGGCGGATGTCCGAGACGTCGAGTTCGGGCATGTCGATTTCGGCGAGAACCGATCCGAGAACCTTTTCCCGCAGATCCGGGGTCAGCAGGTTGTCGAGGTCGATGTCCGCGGCGTGCTGCGTCGAGATGACCACGGTGTCGAGGCGAACAGCCTTGTCGCCGTCGTATTCGATGGTGACCTGGGTCTTGCCGTCCGGGCGCAGGTACGGCAGGACACCGGACTTGCGGACCTCGGTGAGACGACGCGACAGGCGGTGCGCCAGCGCGATCGGCAGCGGCATCAGTTCCGGGGTGTCGGTGGTGGCGAACCCGAACATCAGTCCCTGGTCGCCTGCGCCCTGACGGTCGATTTCGTCGTCGCTCAGTTCGCCGGTGCGGACCTCGTGCGAGTGGTCGACGCCCTGGGCGATCTCCGGGGACTGTGCGCCGATCGCGACGTTGACGCCGCAGGAGTTGCCGTCGAAGCCCTTGGCCGAGGAGTCGTACCCGATCTCGAGCACGGTGTCGCGCACGATCTTGGGGATGTCGGCGTAGGCGGTGGTCGTGACCTCGCCGGCGACGTGGACCTGTCCGGTGGTCACGAGTGTCTCGACGGCGACGCGGGCGCGCGGGTCGTCGGTGAGGAGCGCGTCGAGGATGGAGTCGCTGATCGCATCACAAATCTTGTCCGGGTGCCCCTCGGTCACAGACTCACTGGTGAATAGCCGACTACCGGACTGGCTCACAGAATTCCCTCTCGACAGTTGTCCTGAACAGCACTTGAAAACAGCTTAGCTGCGTAATACCGCGAACGACCCTAGCGCCACCCCGGCGGGAGTGACACCTTTCGAATCACCGAAACTCTGCCGGATGTTCCGTCAGAGCGTCCGGAACAGCTGGTCGACGGCGTCGAGCACCCGGCTCGCCATCAACGCCTTCGATCCGTGCTCGAGCGCGGACTCGGAACCGTCGGCTCCGAGCAGCCACCCGTCGTTGTGGTCGACCTCGAACGCCTTGCCCTCGCCGACCGCGTTGACGACGAGGAGGTCGCAGCCCTTACGCGCGAGCTTGGCCCGCGCGTACGTGAGGACGTCGCCGTCGGCGTCGCCCGTCTCGGCCGCGAATCCGACGATCACGGTCTTCGACGGGATCTCGCCGTCCCGCCGGGACTGCACCAGGCCGGCGAGGATGTCCTCGTTCTTGGTGAGTGCGATCGAGTCGGGCTCGCCCGCACCCTTCTTGATCTTGCTCGCCACCGTCGTCGACGGCCGGAAATCGGCCACTGCCGCGGCCATGATCACGGCGTCGAATCCGGGCGCGTGCTTGGCGACCGCCACCCGCATGTCTTCCGCCGTGCGGACGTGCACCACGTCGACGGCGGCCGGGTCGGCGAGGCCGGCGGTGTAGCCGGAGACGAGGGTGACCTCGGCCCCGCGCTGCACGGCGAGCCGGGCGATCGCGTAGCCCTGCTTGCCCGAACTGCGGTTACCGAGGAACCGCACCGGGTCGAGCGGTTCACGGGTGCCGCCCGCGGACACGAGGACCCGCCGGCCCTCGAGATCACGGGGCAGCGCGTCGGGACGCTCGACCAGCAACGACGCCAACCCGACGATCTCGTCGGGTTCCGGCAGCCGGCCTGCGCCGGTGTCCTTGCCCGTGAGGCGGCCGGATGCGGGTTCGATGACGGTCACGCCGCGTGCGCGGAGCGTGGCGACGTTCGCGACGGTGGCCGGGTGCTCCCACATCTCCGTGTGCATCGCGGGAGCGAACACCACGGGACATCGCGCGGTGAGCAGCGTCGCGGTGAGGAGGTCGTCGGCGCGTCCCGCCACAGCGCGCGCCATGAGGTCGGCGGTGGCGGGCGCGATGACGACGAGATCCGCTTCCTGCCCGAGACGAACATGCGGAACCTGCGGAACGTCGGTGAACACACCCGTGTGCACGGGGTTGCCCGACAGCGCCTCGAACGTCGCCTTGCCGACGAACTCGAGCGCGGACTCCGTCGGGATGACCCGCACATGATGCCCGGCCTCCGTGAAGGCCCGAATGACGGCACAGCTCTTGTACGCGGCGATGCCGCCGCCGACACCGACCACGATCCGCTTGCGCGCTGCCCCCGCGGGAACCGGTTCCGGTGAATCCGTCACGTGCCCGGAGACCGGGCCCGCTGCCTGTTCAGGCACGGCAGATCCTCCGCTCACTCGCCTTCGGTGTGCTCGAGAAGATCGGCGTGGATCTCACGCAGCGCGATGGACAGCGGCTTCTCCTGCAGGCCCGGCTCCACGAGGGGGCCGACGTACTCGAGGATGCCGTCACCGAGCTGGTTGTAGTAATCGTTGATCTGACGCGCCCGCTTGGCCGCGTAGATCACCAGCGCGTACTTCGACGACGTGCGAGCGAGAAGCTCGTCGATCGGAGGATTGGTGATGCCGAGCGGGGTGTCGTAAGCCGGCAGGGCGCCGTGGCTGGGTGTTGCGGACGCTACTGCGGGGGTGCTGCTCACTCGGTATCTCCTGAAATAGTTCTGGCTAGTTGATGTGAGATCTAGTGGGTCGACTCGGACTGTTCCGGTCGTCCAACCAACAAGGATACCAACTCGTCGCACGATCGGCTGACATCCTCGTTCACGATGACCGCGTCGAACTCGTCCTGCGCCTCCAGCTCGACTCTCGCGGTCGCGAGACGCCGCTCCACGACGTCGGCGGATTCGGTGCCCCGGCCGGTCAATCTCTCGACCAGCACGTCCCAGCTCGGGGGCGCCATGAAGACGAGCAGCGCCTCCGGCATCGCGGCGCGGACGGCCCGCGCACCGGCGAGATCGACCTCGACGAGCACCGGTTTGCCCTGTTCGATCGCCCGGCGGACCGGTGCGGCCGGGGTTCCCGACAGCTGGAGTCCGCCGTGGATCTCGGCCCATTCGAGCAGCTCACCGGATTCGATCATCCGCTGGAACTCGTCGCGAGAGGTGAACCGGTAGTCCTTGCCGTCCACCTCGCCCGGGCGTGGGTCGCGCGTCGTCGCGGACACGCTGAAGACGAGCTCCGGCATCCGTTCACGCAGGAGTCGCACCACGCTGGACTTACCGACGGCCGAGGGGCCGGCCAGTACTACCAGCCGACCCCTCCGCACTGCGGTCTTACTCTCTGACACTTGTGCGTCAGCTACCACTGTCGTGCTCAGGCCTCGAAGTCGAACCTGGCGAGCAGGGCCTTCCGCTGCCGATCGCCGAGGCCACGGAGGCGACGGGTCGGAGCGATCTCCAGCTCGGTCATGATCTCCTGCGCCTTGACCTTGCCCACCTTGGGCAGCGCCTCGAGCAGTGCCGACACCTTCATCTTGCCCAGGATCTCGTCGTCCTCGGCGTCCTTGAGAACCTGCTTGAGGTCGGTGCCACCACGCTTCAGGCGCTCCTTGAGCTCAGCCCTGGCCTTGCGGGCAGCAGCTGCCTTCTCCAAAGCAGCAGCGCGCTGCTCATCAGTCAACTGGGGAAGGGCCACGGTTCCTCCGTCTCGTCGTTGGCAAATAGTCCAAACCACTGGATAACCAGCAGCGATAGCGACCGTACTCACGCCCGGCGCCGATTGCGAACCCACCCCCCGAGGTCAGAGCCGGATTCGGGTGGGCTATGAGAGTGCGGACTCGATCTCGTCGCGGACCGTGACGGCCGCCTCACGCAGTGCCGTCACCGACGGTCCGGCACCGAGAACACCACGAGAACTGTTCGGCAACAACAGTTTTCGAGAATCGGGAAAAATGTCGGCGAGATCACCGGGAGTCGCGCCCTGGGCGCCGAGACCGGGCGCGAGAATCGGTCCGGAAAAATTCGACAAATCCAGGCCGTGTCCGCGTGTCGCACCCACCACCAGACCCACCAGACCGGGTTGCGCGTCGTTGTGCCGGGCCGCCGCGTCCACCACGGACTGGGCCACGGACACTCCCCCGGCGGTCTGCGCCGCCTGCAGGTCGCCGCCCTCGGCATTGGACGTCCGGGCCAGCACGAAGAGCCCGCGGCCCTGCTCCGCCGCCAGCGACAGCGCCGGGTCGAGCGCCCCGAATCCCAGATACGGCGACACCGTCACCGCATCCGAGGACAGGGCCGACTCCGCACCCAGCCAGGACTGCGCGTACGCCGCCATCGTCGACCCGATGTCCCCGCGCTTGGCATCGGCGACGACGAGCGTCCCTGCCTCTCTGAGGACCGAAATGGTGCGTTCGAGCACCGCGTACCCGGCGGAGCCGTACGCTTCGAAGAACGCCACCTGAGGCTTCACGACGGCCACCTCACCGACGAAGGCCTCCACGCAGATCTCCGCGAACGTCTCCAGCCCCTCGGCGGAGACGGGCAGCCCCCACGCCTCGAGCAGGCCCGGATGCGGATCGATCCCGACGCACAACCGCCCCCGGTGCTCGACCGCCGACGTCAGCCGATGCACCCAGGAGTGGTGGTGATGGTGTCCGCTCACGACGACGCGGACCCGGTCGCGGGAGCCACGACCACGGCGGGCGACCGCAGCCGCTCGTGCAGCGCCTGGAGCGACTGGACACCGATGTCGCCGCGGATCGCGGCCTCGATGCCCTGCACCGCGGCGGACGCGCCCTGCACGGTGGTGACGCACGGGATGTTCATGGCGACGGCCGCGCTGCGGATCTCGTAGCCGTCGACGCGCGGCCCGGAGTTGCCGTACGGCGTGTTGATCACCATGTCGACCTCGCCGTCGCGGATCATCTCGACGATGGTGCGCTCACCCGCCTCCAGCTTCTCACCGGAGTGCTTGTGCACCTCCTGGCAGGTGATCCCGTTCCGGCGGAGAACCGCCGCGGTGCCCTCGGTGGCCAGGATCCGGAAGCCCAGGTCGGCGAGACGCTTGACCGGGAAGATCAGCGACCGCTTGTCCTTGTTGGCGACGGAGACGAACACCGAACCCGACGTGGGCAGCGAGCCGTACGCGGCCGTCTGGCTCTTCGCGAACGCGGTGCCGAAGTCGGCGTCGATGCCCATGACCTCGCCGGTCGACTTCATCTCCGGGCTCAGCAGGGTGTCCACCCCGGTGCCGTCGGCGCGCCGGAACCGGTTGAACGGCAGCACGGCCTCCTTCACGGCGACGGGTGCGTCCGCCGGGGTCGAACCGCCGTCGCCGGTGGCCGGGAGCACACCGCTCGCACGCAGATCGGCGATGGACTCGCCCAGCATGACGCGGGCGCAGGCCTTGGCGAGCTGCACCGCCGTCGCCTTCGACACGAACGGCACGGTGCGGCTGGCGCGGGGGTTCGCCTCCAGGACGTACAGGATGTCGTCCTTCAGGGCGTACTGGACGTTGAGCAGGCCCTTGACGCCGATGCCCTTGGCGAGCGCCTCCGTGGAGCGGCGGACGTTCTCGAGGTCGGCGCGGCCGAGGGTGATCGGCGGCAGCGCACAGGCCGAGTCGCCCGAGTGGATGCCGGCCTCCTCGATGTGCTCCATCACACCGCCGAGGTACACCTCGGAGCCGTCGCAGAGCGCGTCGACGTCGATCTCGATGGCGTCTTCCAGGAACCGGTCGACCAGGACGGGACGGTCGTCGGAGATCTCGGTGGCGCGGGAGATGTAGCTCTCCAGCGACGCCTCGTCGTAGACGATCTCCATGCCGCGGCCACCGAGGACGTACGACGGGCGCACCAGCACCGGGTACCCGATACCGGCCGCGATCTCGCGGGCCCCGGCGAACGTGGTGGCGGTGCCGAACTTGGGAGCGGGCAGACCGGCCTCGACCAGCACCTTGCCGAACTCGCCGCGATCCTCCGCGAGGTCGATCGCCTCCGGGCTGGTGCCGACGATCGGCACACCCGCAGCCTTCAGCCGCTTCGCCAGGCCCAGCGGGGTCTGGCCGCCGAGCTGCACGATCACCCCGGCGACGGTGCCCGACAGCGACTCCGCCCGGTACACCTCGAGCACGTCCTCGAACGTGAGCGGCTCGAAGTACAGGCGGTCGGCGGTGTCGTAGTCGGTGGAGACGGTCTCCGGGTTGCAGTTGACCATCACCGTCTCGTAGCCGGCCTCCGACAGCGTCAGTGCGGCGTGGACGCAGGAGTAGTCGAACTCGATGCCCTGACCGATGCGGTTCGGCCCGGAGCCGAGGATCAGGACCTTCGGACGCTCGGTCTGCGGGGCCACCTCGGACTCGGCCGCCGGGTCGAGTTCGTACGTGGAGTAGTGGTACGGCGTCTTCGCCTCGAACTCGGCGGCGCAGGTGTCGACCGTCTTGTACACGGGGTGGACGTTCCACTGCTCACGCAGCGCCCGGACGGCGTCCTCGCCGCCGATCTCGGGGCGCAGGGCCGCGATCTGCCGATCCGACAGGCCGTGGTGCTTGGCGCGGCGCAATACCCGCTCGGTCACCTCGGGCGCCTCACGCAGCGTGTCGCCGAGCTCATGGATCTGCAGGATCTGGTCGAGGAACCACGGGTCGATCTTCGTGGCGTCGAACAGCTGCTCGACGGTGGCGCCGAGAGCGAACGCCTTCTCGAGGCCGTAGACGCGGCCGTCGCGGGGGATGCTCAGTTCCGTCAGGAGGCTGTCGAGGTCGGTGGCCTCCACGTCGGGTCCGGTCCAGTACCCGGCCCGCTTGGTCTCCAGCGAGCGCAGCACCTTGCCGAACGCCTCGGTGAAGTTGCGGCCGATGGACATGGCCTCACCGACCGACTTCATCGTGGTGGTGAGGGTGTCGTCGGCGCCGGGGAACTTCTCGAACGCGAACCGCGGCGCTTTGACGACGACGTAGTCGAGGGTCGGCTCGAAGGAGGCCGGGGTTTCCTTGGTGATGTCGTTGACGATCTCGTCCAGGGTGTAGCCGATGGCGAGCTTCGCGGCGATCTTCGCGATCGGGAAGCCGGTCGCCTTGGACGCGAGCGCACTGGACCGCGACACGCGCGGGTTCATCTCGATGACGACGAGGCGCCCATCGGTGGGGTCCATGGCGAACTGGATGTTGCAGCCACCGGTGTCCACTCCGACCTCGCGGAGGATGTCGATCGAGAGGTCGCGCATCGCCTGGTACTCACGGTCCGTGAGCGTCATGGCGGGGGCGACGGTGATCGAGTCACCGGTGTGCACGCCGACCGGGTCGACGTTCTCGATCGAGCACACGATCACGACGTTGTCGCGGCCGTCGCGCATCAGCTCGAGCTCGTATTCCTTCCACCCGAGGATCGACTCCTCGATCAGCACGTTGGCGGTGGGCGACGCGGCGAGACCGCCGCCGGCGATCCGCGTCAGGTCCTCGTCGTCGTAGGCCATGCCGGAGCCGAGGCCGCCCATCGTGAACGACGGCCGCACCACGACGGGGAAGCCCAGTTCGGCGACCGTGTCGCGGACCTCGTCCATCGTGTAGCAGACCCGGGAGCGCGCGGACTCGCCGCCGACCTTCGCGACGATGTCCTTGAACTTCTGCCGGTCCTCGCCGCGCTGGATGGCGTCGAAGTCGGCGCCGATCAGCTCCACGTCGTACTTCTCGAGGATGCCCTGCTCGTGCAGCGCCACCGCGGTGTTCAGGGCCGTCTGGCCGCCGAGAGTCGCGAGGACGGCGTCGATCGGGTGGCCCTTCTCGGCCTCGAGGGCGATGACCTTCTCGACGAACTCGGCGGTGATCGGCTCGACGTACGTGGCGTCCGCGAACTCGGGGTCGGTCATGATCGTGGCCGGGTTGGAGTTGACGAGGCTGACCCGCAGGCCCTCCTCGCGCAGCACCCGGCAGGCCTGGGTTCCGGAGTAGTCGAACTCACAGGCCTGGCCGATGACGATCGGCCCGGAGCCGATCACCAGGATGTGGGAGAGATCTGTACGGCGTGGCATTAGTTCTTGACTCCCTCGAGCAGGCTGGTGAAGCGGTCGAACAGGTACGCGGCGTCGTGCGGGCCCGCCGCGGCCTCGGGGTGGTACTGCACCGAGAAGGCGGATCCGTCGAGCAGGCGGACCCCCTCGACGGCACCGTCGTTGGCGCAGGTGTGGCTGATCACGGCCTTGCCGAACGGGGTGTCGAACTCCTGCCCGGCCTCGCCCTCGAGCGCGAACCCGTGGTTCTGCGCGGTGATCGCGATGCGTCCCGTCTCGTGTTCGACAACCGGGATGTTGATGCCCCGGTGACCGAACTTCATCTTGTAGGTGCCGAGACCCAGAGCCCGCCCGAGGATCTGGTTGCCGAAGCAGATACCGAACAGGGGCAGGCCCTGCCCGATGACTTCCTTCGTGAGGTGCACGGCACCGTCGGCGGTCGCCGGGTCGCCGGGACCGTTGGAGAGGAAGACGCCGTCGGCCTTCAGGTCGAGGATCTGCTCGAGCGTCGCGTTGGACGGGAGCACGTGCACCCGGATGCCGCGCTCGGCGAACATGCGGGGGGTGTTGGTCTTGATGCCGAGGTCGATCGCCGCGACGGTGAAGCGCGCTTCTCCCCCGGTCGGCTCGACGACGTAACCGCTGGTGGTGCTGACCTCACCGGCGAGATCCGCGCCGAGCATCGACGGCTGGCTCTTCACGCGGTCGAGCAGCACGTCGGTGTCGGCCAGTGCGTCGCCGGAGAACACCCCGGCGCGCATGGAGCCGCGGGTGCGCAGGTGGCGGACCAGTGCGCGGGTGTCGATGCCGGCGATCCCGACGACTCCCTGCTTCACCAGCTCGTCCTGCAGGGAGCCGGTGGCGCGCCAGCTGGAGGTGCGGCGGGCGGGGTCGCGGACGACGTACCCGGCGACCCAGATCTTCGCCTCGGCGCTGCTGCCGGTGGGACCGACGGACTCGTCGTCCTCGTCGTTCCATCCGGTGTTGCCGATCTGCGGCGCGGTAGCCACGACGATCTGGCGGTGGTAGCTGGGGTCGGTGAGGGTCTCCTGATAGCCGGTCATGCCGGTGCTGAAGACAGCCTCACCGAGGGTCTGGCCGACGGCACCGAACGTGGTGCCCCGGAATATCCGACCGTCCTCGAGGACCAGTACTGCAGAGTCGGTGTCGTAGCCGCTCATGCGTTCTCTCCGTTCTGCTCGACCTCACCAGAGCTCGCCGCATTCGCTGAATCTTCACTGTCTGTCTTGCCGTCCGGCTCCCCTGCGCTGACCCAGGCGGGGTACACGGACTTGTCGTCGCTCCGGAAACCGGTGTCGATCTCGGTGCCCGTCGGCAGTTCCCACCGGATCACCAGGACGCCGTCCTTGCTCATGACCTTGCCCGCGAGACCGCGCTCGGTGCGCACGGCGCGGACCGCGTCCTGCGGAATCCAGATCGCCGACGCCCCGTCACGTTCGAGCAGGATCCCGGCCGCGTATCGGGAGATTTCCCCCGTCGCCCGGAAACCGAGGTCGCCGACCGCGATCCGGTCCTGCCAGCTCGGGGCCAGGGTGCTGCCCACATACAGTCCGGTGGCCGGGGCGATCGTCTGCTCGCCGAGGTGCGCGGGCACGGGGGGAAGTTGCCCGACCCGGTCGGCCTGACGGCGGGCACGACCGCGCCACCCGATGTACATGAGGAAGATGGCCAGCGCCCAGAACGCGACGAGGCCGACTATCCACAGAATTCTCTCCACCGTCATCCCCTGCCGTTCCGCACCGGGACGCGGGCCTGGCCGTCGCTCGCGGTGATCCGGCCACGGAGGATCGTCGTGGTCACCCGCGCCGGCAGTGTCATCGACTCGTACGGCGTGTTGTGGGCGACGCTGGCGAGATCGGGGCCGTGGACCGTCCATTCGGCGTCCGGGTCGATCAGCACGAGGTTGGCGGGCTCGCCGACCTCGATCGGGCGACCCTGGTCGTCGAGCCCGACGATCTCGGCGGGCCGCTCGCTCATCACCCGGGCCACGCCGCGCCAGTCGAGCAGGCCCGTGCGGACCATCGTCTGCGCGACGATCGACAACGCGGTCTCCAGACCCAGCATTCCGGGTCGGGCGGCCGCGAACTCGCAGCACTTGTCCTGCTCGGCGTGCGGTGCGTGATCGGTCGCGACGCAGTCGATGATCCCCTCGGCCAGTCCGGCCCGGAGCGCGGCGACGTCGCTCGCCTCCCGCAGGGGCGGATTCACCTTGTTCACGGCGTCATACGTCTCGAGCCTGGAGTCGTCGAGCAGCAGATGGTGCGGGGTGACCTCGGCGGTGATCGAAATGCCTTGGCCGCGTGCCCACTTCATCAGTTCGACGGTGCCCGCGGTGGAGGCGTGGCAGATGTGCACCCGCGCCCCGGCGTCGCGGGCGAGCAGCGCGTCGCGGGCGACGATCGACTCCTCGGCGGCGCGCGGCCAGCCCGCGAGCCCGAGCCGGGCGGCGGTGGGGCCCTCGTGCGCGACGGCGCCGACGGTCAGCCGCGGTTCCTCCGCGTGCTGCGCGATGAGCACCCCGAGCGAACTCGAGTACTCGAGCGCCCGGCGCATGATCAGCGGGTCGTAGACGCAATGGCCGTCGTCCGAGAACATCCGCACCCGGCCGGTCCCCGACGCCATCGTGGCCATCTCGGCGAGCTGCTTGCCCTCGAGTCCGACGGTGACGGCGCCGACGGGGTGCACGTCGACGAGCCCGACTTCCTGACCGCGGCGCCACACGTGATCGGTGACGACCACCGAATCGGCGACCGGGCTGGTGTTGGCCATCGCGAACACCGCGGTGTACCCGCCGAGCGCGGCGGCGGCCGAACCGGAATCGATGGTCTCGGTGTCCTCGCGGCCGGGTTCACGCAGGTGCGTGTGCAGGTCGACGAAACCGGGGAGCAGGATCTGCCCCGCCGCGTCGATCACCTCGACGTCCGGCGCGCTGTCCTTGCCCGCGTCCGCGCCGATCGCGACGATGACGCCGTCACCGAGCAGAACGTCGGTGGGCTCGCCCTCGCCGTACAGCAACACGTTCTTGATGAGCACTGTCTCTCCTGTCACTGCACTGTCACTCATCCCGCAACTTCCTCCGCTCCGACCAGCAGTCGGAACAGCACCGCCATCCGCATGTGCACACCGTTGGTCACCTGCTGCAGCACGGCGGTCCTCGTCGAATCGGCCACCGCCGACGCGATCTCCATGCCGCGCAGCATCGGACCTGGGTGCAGCACCACCGCGTGCTCGGGAAGCAGCGCGAGCCGCTTCTCCGACAGGCCGTAATTGATCGAGTACTCCCGCTGGGACGGGAAGAACCCACCGTTCATCCGTTCCGCCTGCACACGCAGCACGAGGACGGCGTCGAGGCCGGGAAGCTCCGCGTCCAGCGAATGCGCCACCGACACCGGCCAGGTGGACACCCCCACGGGGAGCAACGTGGGCGGCGCGACGAGGACCACCTCGGCGCCGAGCATCGACAGCAGCAGTGCGTTCGACCGCGCGACCCGGCTGTGCAGGATGTCGCCGACGATGGCGATGCGCTTGCCCTCGATGTCGCCGAGACGCTGACGCAGTGTGAGCGCGTCGAGCAGCGCCTGGGTGGGATGTTCATGGGTACCGTCGCCAGCGTTGACGACCGCCGGGCCGCCGTCGTCCTGATACCCGGTCCACTTCGCGATCTGGTGGGCCGCACCCGACGCGGGGTGGCGCACGATCAGAGCGTCGGCGCCGGCGGCGCGCAGCGTCATCGCCGTGTCCCGGAGGGATTCGCCCTTGGACACCGACGAACTCGAGGCGCTGACGTTGATGACGTCCGCGCTCATCCACTTCCCGGCGACCTCGAACGACACGCGGGTCCGGGTCGAATTCTCGAAGAACACGGTCATGACCGTCCGGCCGCGCAGCGTCGGGAGCTTCCGCACCTCACGTCCGAGGAGGGCTTGTTCGAAGCGTTCGGCCTCGTCGAGGAGTTCGACAGCCAATTCCCGTGTCAGGTCCGCGATCGACAACAGGTGCTTCACTTAGCTCTTCCCCCCGGAGATCATGACCGCGTCGCGGCCGTCGTGTTCGCTCAGGAGCACCTTGACGTCCTCGGTGCGGGCGGTGGGCACGTTCTTGCCCACGTAGTCGGCGCGCAGCGGCAGTTCGCGGTGACCGCGGTCGACGAGGACGGCCAGCTGAACGGCGCGCGGCCGCCCGAGGTCACGGAGGGCGTCGAGTGCCGAGCGGACGGTGCGGCCGGAGAACAGCACGTCGTCGACCAGCACGACCAGAGTGTTGTCGACACCGCCCTCGGGCACCGACGTGCGCTCGAGGGGGCGGTGCGGTTTGGTGCGCAGGTCGTCGCGGTACAGGGTGATGTCGAGGGAGCCGACCGCTGGGCGCACCCCGGAGAACTCTTCGACCTTCCCGGCGAGGCGCGCTGCGAGCGTCGTGCCCCGGGTGGGGATGCCGATCAAGACGACACGCGGCGCGTCACCGTCGGCGGCGTCCAGCGCGGTCTTCTCGATGATCTGGTGCGCGATTCGCGCAATGGTCCGTCCCACATCGGCTGCGGACAGCAGCTCGCGTGCGGGTTCGACGGACGGGGACGACTCTGGTGTTGAATCCGCCGGTTCCCCGGCGGGGCGAGACCCTTCGGGCACGCGCATACAACGACCTCCTTCTCCGCCTCACTGGACGGATCGTTAAAGGATGCCTGACGCGGACAGCTTATCAGCGCGTCGACTGCGCCAGGCCCGGACCCCTGACCTGCGGGCCCGTGGTCGCGGGCCCGCAGCGGGACACGAACTTACGAGCCTGCGTCGGTCGACTCGCCGCCGGCGGTCTCGGCGCGCCGCGACGTCGCGGCCGCAGCCGACCGCACCTGCGGGGCCACCAGCACGACCTGACCGAGGATGCCGTTCACGAACCCCGGCGACTCGTCGGTGGACAGCTGTTTGGCCAGCTCCACCGCCTCGTCCACGGCCACGACCGGAGGCACGTCGGTGGCGTGGAACAGCTCCCACACGGCGATGCGCAGGATGGCGCGGTCGACGGCGGGCAGCCGCTCGAGCGTCCAGTCCTGCAGGTGGGACGAGATCACCTCGTCGATGCGGTCCAGGTTCTCCGCGACCCCGGTCACCACGGTGACGGTGTACGGAGCGACCGGTGCCACGGAATCGTCCTTACCGGACAGGTCCGCGCGTTCGGTCGCGAGATCGACCGGATCGAGATCTCGCGCCTCGGCCTCGAAGAGGAAATCGACGGCGCGCTTGCGGGCCTTGTGCCGTGCGCCGAGTTTCTTATGCGTACCGGACACTCAGGAATTCACACGCCCGAGGTAGTTGCCGTCGCGGGAATCGACCTTCAGCTTGTCGCCGGTGTTGATGAACAGCGGAACGTTGATCTCGGCTCCGGTCTCGAGGGTGGCCGGCTTGGTGCCACCGGTGGAGCGGTCGCCCTGCAGACCGGGATCGGTGTGCTGGACCACCAGTTCGACGGTGACGGGCAGTTCCACGAACAGCGGAACGTCTTCGTGCGTCGCAACCTGCACGGCCATGTTCTCGAGCATGAAGCGGGCACCGTCGCCCACCGTGGCCTCGCTGATCGAGATCTGGTCGTACGTGTCGCCGTCCATGAAGATGTAGTCGGTGCCGTCGTGGTACAGGTACGTCATGTCGCGGCGGTCGACCGTGGCCGTGTCCACCTTGACGCCGGCGTTGAACGTCTTGTCGACGACCTTGCCCGAGAGCACGTTCTTCAACTTGGTGCGCACGAACGCGGGACCCTTGCCGGGCTTCACGTGCTGGAACTCGGTAATCGTCCACAGCTGGCCCTCGATCTGCAGGACCAGGCCGTTCTTGAAATCACTAGTGGAAGCCACTTGCTTCGCGTCTCCTCGATAAGGTCGAAACCGTCTACACGACAGTCAGGTCTTTGGTGGTGAGTGTGAGCAGCTCCGGTCCCTGCTCACGAACCACGAGCGTGTCCTCGATCCGCACGCCTCCGCGCCCGGAGAAGTACACGCCCGGCTCGACGGTCACCGCCGCACCGTCCAGAAGTGTACCGGTGCCCAGCTTGCCGATTCCCGGAGCTTCGTGGATCTCCAGGCCGACGCCGTGTCCGAGCCCGTGCAGGAACAGTTCCCCGTAGCCCGCGTCCTCGATGACCCGGCGGGCAGCACCGTCCACGGCGGACACCTCTGCCCCCGGGCGCAGCGCGTGCCGTCCAGCCTCCTGCGACCGCGCGACCAGCGCATACACGTCCCGTTGCCAGTCGGCGGCCTGCCCCAGGACATACGTTCTGGTCATGTCCGAGTGGTACCCGCCGACCTCGGCACCGAAGTCCAGCTTCACGAAATCACCGCCGGCGAGCACCGCCTCGGTCGGGCGATGGTGCGGGATCGCCGAGTTGGCGCCCGCCGCGACGATGGTCTCGAACGAGATGCCGTCGGCACCGTGCGCGAGCATCAGCGCCTCGAGTTCCCGGCCCACCTCCTTCTCGGTACGCCCGGGGCGCAGGCCCCCACGCTCGATCAGCTCGGCGAGCGCGGAGTCGGCGGCCAGGCACGCCGCCCGCAGCAAACCGACCTCGAAATCGTCCTTCACCATCCGCAGTTCCTCGACGAGACCCGGAACGGGATCGAGCCGCGCGTCCGGCGCGAGCACCGACCAGGCCGCGAACTCGTCCACCGTGACCACGTGACTCTCGAACGCCAGCGAGGACGGACTCCGCCGCCCCACCGATTCGATGAGGTGCGCGGCGCTGGCGCGGGCGATCTCGGCCCGCAGATCGGGAACCTGTTCCCCGACCTGCGTGAGATAGCGGCCGTCGGTGCAGATGACGGTGCGCTCCTCGGCGCCCTCGGCGTCGGCGGCGTGCACGAGCAGGGCGGCGTTGGATCCGGTGAACCCGGTGAGATAGCGGATGTTCACCAGATTCGTCACCAGAAGCGCGTCGAGATCCCGGGCGGCGAGGGCCGCGCGCAGCGCTGCGCGCCGCGAACCATGATCAGCAGGCATGTCGTCAAACGTACCGGCAAATCGTCACCCGGAGGGCGCGGATCGACGGCACCCGTCCGGTGGCGAGAACAGGTTCCAGAGCGCGCCCGTGTGGGTTAGACCACACGGGTGAAAACCCGCTCGTTACGCTGTGCCCATGAATGCGTGGGTGGTACGCGGCCTCGGCATGGCCCTGATACATGTTTTCGTTCGTGTGATCCTCGGTGTGTCGATCACACAGTGGCCCCTCCAGGGTTCCGCTCTGAGATGGCTCGCACTGCTGATCGTCGTGTTCGTGGCACTGATCTGGGCCGGCATCGACGGCATCCGGGACCGTCGCCGGAACCCCGAGCCGGAGGACGGCGCCGACCTGACGATGCTGTGGTTGAAAGCGGCCCTGCTCGGCGGCATCGTCGCGGGTGTAGGGAGCTGGCTGGCCAACCTGATTCCGTCCCTCAACGTCACCCAGAACTCGTTCTTCTTCGAGATCACGTCCGGGGCCGCGTTCACGGTCCTGCTGATCTTCGTGCCGGCCATGCTCGCCGTGTTCCTCGGCCGGTTCTTCGTCAGCCGCGAGTCCAGGAAGACGGAGAAGGACCGCAGCGAACGTCGGCCGGCGGTGCACGGTGCCGGAACGGCCGCAGGGGCCGCAGCGGGGGGAACCGCAGCAGCAGCCGTCGCCGACGACGAGGGCTACGGACAGAACTACCCCGGCCAGGCCTACGAGCAGACCGCGGACACCGGTTACGCCGGGTCCGACGCCGACACGGCCGTGTTCGAACCGGTGCACAACTACCGCGAGGACACGTCCGACCTCGATCAGCCGCAGGGCGGGGACACCGGGTGGCAGGATCCTGTCGACCTCGGGAAGCGCACCACCGACGACCCTCGCCGCGGCGAGTAACAGCCCTCGGCTTCACCACACCGACAGACGACGCGGCGGTGTGAGCGCACTCGCTCACACCGCCGCCTCTCGCTTTCGTGCCGCTACGTCACAGCAGGACGCCACCGCCGGTGCCCGGCTTCTCCTCCCGCGCCACCGCGGAGTACGCGGCCACGAGCAGAGACGGATCCGGACCCTCGAGCCGTCCGGGCTTCGCGAGCCCGTCGAGCACGACGAACCGCAGGACGCCCGCCCGGTTCTTCTTGTCGGTCTGCATTCCCTCGACCAACTGGCCGAACGCGTCCGCGTCGTACGTGGTGGGCAGACCCACCAGTTCCAGGATGGTGCGGTGCCGATCCGCCGTCGCGTCGTCCAGTCGTCCCGCCAGACGCCCCAGCTCGGCCGCGAAGACGAGCCCGACGGCGACCGCCGCACCGTGGCGCCAGCGGTAGCGCTCACGCCGCTCGATCGCATGCCCGAGGGTGTGCCCGTAGTTGAGGATCTCGCGCAGATCGGACTCGCGCAGATCGGCGGCAACGACCTTGGCCTTGACCTCCACGGACCGCCGGATCAGTTCGGGCAGAACGGTTCCCGTGGGGTCGAGAGCGGCTTCGGGGTCCTTCTCGATGAGATCCAGGATCACCGGGTCGGCGATGAAGCCGGTCTTCACGACCTCCGCCATCCCGGCGACGATCTCGTTGCGTGGCACCGTCTCGAGCGTCGCCAGGTCGATCAGCACCGCCGACGGCTCGTGGAAGGAACCCACCAGGTTCTTGCCGGCCTCGGTGTTGATGCCGGTCTTGCCGCCGACCGCCGCATCCACCATCGCGAGCAACGTCGTGGGCACGTGGATCACGCGCACACCGCGCATCCACGTCGCCGCGACGAACCCGGCGAGGTCGGTGGCCGCGCCGCCGCCCAGGCTGACCACGGCGTCGCTGCGGGTCAGCCCGATCCGGCCGAGGACCTCCCAGCAGAAGCCGGCCACAGCCAGATCCTTGCCGTCCTCCGCGTCCGGAATCTCGATGCGGTGCGCATCGATTCCCTTTTCGGCGAGCGCCGCGCGCACCGCCTCCGCCGTCTCCGCCAGCGGCGGCTGATGGAAGATCGCCACCGTCCTCGTGCCGGTGAGTTCGTCCACCAGCTCGCCGAGCAATCCGCGCCCGATGATGACCGGGTAGGGGTTCGCCGTCTGCACCTGTACGCGTACCGGTTCGGTCACTGTCTGCTGCTCCGCTCCGTCTTGTCCGAGGTTCTCGGATGTCTCTGTTCCGCCGGGGTCGCCGATCACTCGGCGAGTTTCGCCACCAGCTGCTGCACCACACGAGCGGGACTCCGACCGTCCGTGCGTATCCGGATGGACGCCACCTGCCGGTACAGCGGTCGGCGCTTGCGCATCAACTCGGTGTACTTCTGGCGGGGGTCGCCACCGGCGAGAAGGGGGCGCGCGGTGTTGGTCCCCGTGCGCTTGAGCCCCTCGGCCACGCTGATCTCGAGATAGATCACGGTGTGGCCCTTCAGCAATTCCCGGGTGCGCTCGGAGAGGATGGATCCACCGCCGAGCGACACGATCCCCTCGTGGCTCTCGATGGCCTTCCGGACGATCTCTTCCTCGAGCGCACGGAAGGCGGGTTCGCCCTCCTGGACGAAGATCTCGGCGATCGTGCGTCCCGCCTCTTCCTCGACCGCCACGTCGGTGTCGAACAACGGAAGGTCCAGGGCCTGCGCGAGGCGCCGCCCGATCGTGGACTTACCCGCCCCCGGGGGGCCGACGAGCACGGCTTTCGGTGCCATCATCCGTCACCGCCCCGATGCGACGGCAGACCGGCTGGTCATCGCGCGAGCCGGGCTGCGACGCCCGACGCGTAGCGCTCGTAGTTGGCGGTCGTCTCGGCAACCGAGTCGCCCCCGAACTTCTCGAGTGCCGCCTGGGCGACGACCAACGCGACCATCGCCTCGGCCACGACACCGGCGGCGGGCACCGCGCACACGTCGGACCGCTGGTGAATGGCCACGGCCTCCTCACCGGTCGACATGTCGACGGTGGCCAGTGCGCGCGGAACCGTCGAGATCGGCTTCATCGCCGCGCGAACACGGAGCGCCTCCCCGTTGGTCATGCCACCCTCGAGACCGCCCGCGCGGTTGGTCGAACGCAGGATTCCGTCCGGGCCCGGACGCATCTCGTCGTGCGCCTGGCTGCCGCGACGGCGCGCGGTCTCGAAGCCGTCGCCGACCTCGACACCCTTGATGGCCTGGATTCCCATCAGAGCGGACGCGAGACGGGCGTCGAGGCGGTCCGCGCCGCTGATGAACGATCCGAGACCCACGGGGAGGCCGTGGATGACGACCTCGACGACCCCGCCGAGGGTGTCGCCGTCACGCTTGGCGGCTTCGATCTCGGCGATCATCGATTCCTCGGCGGCCTTGTCGAAGGCGCGTACCGGGCTGGCATCGATCGCCGCCAGATCCGACCCGGTGGGTTCGGGGCCGACGTACGGGTCGGACGCGCCGATGGAGATCACGTGGGACAGCACCTCGACGCCGAACACCTGGCGGAGGAAGCTACGGGCGAACGTCGCGGCCGCGACCCGGGCCGCGGTCTCGCGTGCACTCGCGCGTTCGAGAACCGGGCGGGCGTCGTCGAATCCGTACTTGAGCATGCCCGAGTAGTCGGCGTGACCGGGGCGCGGACGGGTGAGCGGCGCATTCCGCGCCTGATCGGCGAGCAGTTCGGCGTCCACCGGGTCCGCGGACATGATGGTTTCCCACTTGGGCCACTCCGTATTGCCCACCTCGACGGCGATCGGACCGCCGAGCGTCCGCCCGTGGCGCACACCACCGACGATGGTGACCTTGTCGGCCTCGAACTTCATCCGCGCACCGCGGCCGTAGCCGAGGCGGCGTCGCGCGAGTTGGGTCGAGATGTCCTCGGACGTCACTTCGACGCCCGCGACCATCCCCTCGAGCATCGCGACGAGGGCGGGACCATGGGATTCTCCGGCAGTTATCCAGCGCAGCACGCCCAATATCCTTCCATGTCGCCGCGCCCGGCAGTGACGGTGGTCCTCCCAACCGCGTGCCGGGCGCGGACCCGCTCAGGCGACGTGCGCGGCGAACAGCGCAACCAGTGTCGCGGCACACATGGCGGGGCCGTGCGGGAGCGGCGACGGCGAACGCCGGACGGCGAGGACGATGCCGCCCGCCAGCGCTGTGAGCGCCGGCGCGAGCCCGGCCGCGAGCACCCAGGCCTCTCCCCCGGCCAGCCCGGCGGCCGCGCCGACTCCGAGTGCGAGTTTCACGTCACCCGCACCGACCGCACCAGGTGCGCCCAGGTACAGGGCGAGATACGCGGCCGCCAGCAGGAACCCGCCGATCACGGCGGCGGCCGCGGATCCGGTCGCGGCACCGCCGACGACGATCGCGAGGAATCCGGGCAGGGTCAGTAGGTTCGGCAGCCTCCGCGCACACAGGTCGGTGGCGGCGAGACTCACACACCACCACCAGAACGCCAGCGCACACGGCAGCACCCACGGGGCGGATGCGGCGGAGCAGGCCCACACCGTGACGGCGACGCCGACGGCGCACACCGCCTCGCACCAGCCCGGCCGCACCCTTCCCACGAACAGGCCGGACGTCAACCGGGCTGCCCATCCCACACCCGCACCTGCCACCACACTCGCCGCGATCAGCCACCACATACCGAGCAGCATGCGTGACCGGGTCACGGTGTCGATCACCGTGACCTGGCACGACAACCGACCTGTGGACGGCGGTCCGGCCTGTGGACAACTAGCCCAGAGCGGCTGCCATCGCCTCGCGCGGCGCCGGGCGACCGGTAAACTGCTCCACCTGCCCGAACGCCTGGTGCAGGAGCATCGAGAGCCCGCCGACGACGGTTCCCCCGGCCGCCTCGACCGCCGCGGCCAGCGGGGTCGGCCACGGGTCGTAGATCGCGTCGAGCACGAACGGCGCCCGCCCGAGAATGTCCGCGTACTCGGTGATCGCGGCGGACGGAACGGTGCTGACGAGCGCGGACGCCGCCGCGCACCGGGCACCGAGTTCCGGGCTGTCGAAGCCGAGCAACCGGACGTCGAGCCCCACCGATTCCGCGCACCCCAGTGCACCTGCCGCGCGACCCGCGTCCCGTGCCACCACGGTCACCGATTTCACGCCCATGTCGGCGAGCGCCACGAGCGCGGGCCTCGCCGTTCCCCCGGCGCCGACGACGACCGCCTCGCCGCCCGCGATGGTTCCGACACCACCCGCGGTGAGCGCACCGCTGACCCCGTCGACATCGGTGCAGTCGGCACGCCAGCCACCCTCGAAACGGACGAGGGTGTTCGCCGAGCCGATCGCCACCGCCCGTTCGGTGCGCTCGGACGCGAATTCGAGTGCGGCGATCTTGCCCGGCATCGTGACGGACAGACCGACCCATTCCGGGCCGAGCCCGGACACCAGGCCGGGCAGCCGCTCCCCGTCGCACTCGATCCGGTCGTACGTCCACCCGGTGAGACCGAGCGCCCGGTACGCCGCGAGGTGCAGTTGCGGCGAGCGCGAATGCGCGATCGGGCTGCCCAGCACCGCAGCTTTGCGTGCGGTCACCACTTCATCGTCCACTGTTGAGAATCCCGTTGTTCAGGGCCTGGTCGATGTTGGCCAGGTGTTCGTCGTAACTCTTCGTGAACAGGGTCGTGCCCTTCGAATCGACCGTCACGAAGTAGATCCAGTCGCCCGGCGCCGGTTGTTCGACGGCCTGCAACGCTCCGATGCTCGGCGAGGAGATCGGCGTCGCGGGCAGCCCGGGGCTGGCGTACGTGTTCCAGGGTGTCACCTGTGCGCGGTCGGCGTCGGTGGTGGCCAGTTCGGTGGTGTCGAGCGCGTAGTTGACCGTCGAGTCGAACTGCAGCGCCTGGTTGACGGCGAGCCGGTTGAGGATGACGCGAGCGACCTTCGAGAAGTCGTCCGGCATCGCCTCCCGCTCCACCAGTGACGCCGCGATCAGCATCTTGTACGGCGTGAGGCCGACCTGGTTGCCCGCGGTGAGGATGCCGGTCTTCTCGTAGCTCGCGGAACTCTCGGTGACCAGCCTCTGGAGTATGGCGGCGGGGCCGGCGGTCGGATCGAAATCCCAGCTGCCCGCGGCGATCAGTCCCTCGAGCTGACGATCGCGGTCCGGAACACCGGCGACCGCGTCCTTCGCCCAGTCGGGAACCCCGAGCGCGGACAGGTCGCCCGCACCGGCGGCGTTGAGGTCGTCGTAACCGATGCACTGCTCCTGGCCGGCCTCACCGATGCAACTAGCCTCGGAGATCAGGGTGTAGATCCCCTTCTTCTTGGCCCCCGTCTGCACATCGGTGGTGTCGTGGAGTTGCCTGCCCTCGGAGATGATCATCTGCCCGACGCGGGAGGCAGGGTCGACCAGTTCTTGCACGGCATCATCTGCCGGGATCTGGGTCGAGAGGCTGTAGAAGCCGGGTTGCACCGAGTTCATCGCGTTGCTCTGGACTGCGGCGTTGAAGAAGGCGGATCCGCTGGCGACGACGTCCCGCTCGGCCAGAGTGGAGGCGATCTCCTCGGCGGTGTCGCCCGGATGGACCTGCACGACCACTTCGGGACCACCCGGACCCGCGTAGTCCGCGGGGGCGTCGGGACCGCCGAAGAACATCTTGCCGCCGACGAACACGATGCCGACCAGCACTATCAGGACCGTCGCGGCCGCGAGGGCGCCGAACAGTTTTCCTCGGCGTGCGCGGCCCTTGGCCTGTTTGCGGCGGCGGGCCTGCGTGCGGGCGTGGGCGCGCGTCGGTGGGATCTCCTCGGGGATCGCCGAGATTATCTGCGTCTCGGCCTCCGCGAACGCGACATCGGGCTCGTCGGGCGGTGTGTCGTAGCGGTCGTCGGGATAGGTGTGGGCCTCGTACTGCTCGTCGACATGCACCGGCTCGTCGGCGTAGGCGGGCTCGTCGTACGCGCGGGCGTCGACTGCCGGTGCCCGGTAGGCGTGGGCGTCGCCGTACGAACGGGGACCGTATCCGTCCTCGTAGACGGGCTCGGGATCGAACGGCTGCTCGTATACCGGGTTCTCGTACGCGGACTGCTCGTACACCGGTTCCGTGTAGTCGGCGTGGGGTTCGTCGACGTGACGGTCGTCGTACACCACCGCGTGGCGCCCCGTGGTGACGACGTCGTCGTCCTCGGCGGGCGGCGCGTAGTCGACCTGGTCGTCGTCCTCGTCGAGGTAGCGGTGCCGTCGGGGTTCGCGGGGGACGTACTGGAATTCGGGTCGCTCACCTACGGGTCGCCGATGATTGCTCACTGGCCTCCCTCCGGTAGCTGCACGTCCCCACCTGAATCCCCTGCATTCACCGACCTGCTCCGCTCGTCCAACCATCCCTGCAAGATCGCCACCGCCGCAGCCTGGTCGATCACAGGACGCTGGCCCCTCGCACTGACACCGCTCTCGCGAAGCGCCCGCGCGGCAGTGACGGTCGTCAGACGTTCGTCCGCCATCCGCACCGGTACCGGGTCGACCTTCCTTCGCAATCGCTTCGCGAACACAGTAGCGATCGAGGCGGCCTTCCCCCGTTCACCCCGCAAGGTCTGCGGCAGACCGACGATAACCTCCACGGCCTCGTATTCCTCGACAATGTCGGCAATGCGCCGGATATCCGGCGCGTCGGGTCCCCGCTCCTTGGACCGGGGCACCGTCTCCACGGGGGTGGCGAGGATCCCGTCGGGGTCGCTCGACGCGACGCCGATCCGGACGCTGCCCACATCGATGCCGATGCGCCGACCACGCCCAGGGTCGTCGACTCCCGGTCGATCCGGACCCTGTTCCGCGTGATCCACCGCTACTGGCTCCCCACCTTGTCCGCCACTTGTCCCCGGACAGCGTCGAGGGCGGCCGCAATTCCGCTGGTGTCGGAACCGGAACCCTGTGCCATGTCGGCCTTTCCGCCTCCGCGGCCGCCGATCTTCGGACCGAATCCCTTCACGAGGTCGCCGGCCACCACGCCGAGTTCCTGAGCCGCCTTGTTCACGGCCACCACGAACGGAACCTTGCCGTCGACGTCGCCGAGCAGCACGACCACGGCGGGCTGGGTGCCGAACCGGCCGCGGATGTCTGTGACGAGCCCACGCAGGTCGTTGCCGCCGACACCGGCCGGGGCGGAGTCCGCGACCAGCAGCACCGGCCCGACCCGCTGCGCCTTGTCGACGAACGTGCCCGCCGCGGCGAGAACCGCCTGCGCACGGGTCTGCTCGAGTTCCTTCTCCGCCACCCGAAGTCGCTCCACCAGCGCCTCGACGCGGGCAGGCACTTCTTCCGAGGGCACCTTCAGCGACGACGACAGACCGGCGAGGAGCGCGCGCTCCTTGGCCAGGTAACGGTACGAATCGAGCCCGACGTAGGCCTCGACGCGGCGCACACCGGAACCGACGGACTGCTCACCGAGCAGTGTGACGTTGCCGATCTGCGAGGAGCTGCCCACGTGAGTTCCACCACACAGCTCCATCGAGAACGGTCCGCCGATCTCGACTACCCGCACCTCGTCGCCGTAGTTCTCGCCGAACAGCGCCATCGCGCCCATCGACTTCGCCTTGTCGAGGTCGGTGACGAATGTGTTCACCGAGTAGTCGGCGGCCACCGCCTCGTTCGCGACGACCTCGATGTCCTGCTTCTGCGCTTCCGTCAGCGCGCCCTGCCAGGAGAAGTCGAAACGCAGGTAGCCCGGCTTGTTCAGCGAGCCGGCCTGAACCGCGTTGGGGCCGAGGACCTGTCGCAGCGCGGCGTGCACCATGTGCGTGCCGGAGTGCCCCTGGGTGGCACCCTTGCGCCACGCGGCGTCGACCTGCGCGAGCACGACGTCGCCCTCGGTGAGCTGACCCTCCTGCACGGTCACCTTGTGGACCCACAGCTTCTTGGCGATCTTCTGGACATCGTTGACCTTCACCCGCAGTCCCGGGCCGGTGAGGGTACCGAGGTCGGCGATCTGTCCACCCGCCTCCGCGTACAGGGGGCTGCGGTCGAGGATGACCTCGACGTCCTGGCCGGCCGTCGCGACGGGGACCCGCTGCCCCTGCGAGATCAGCGCGAGAACGTGTGCCTCGGAGACCAATTCGTGGAATCCGGTGAACTCGGTGGGTCCGCGGTCGAGGAGTTCCTTGTAGACGGTCAGGTCGGCGTGCGCGTGCTTACGGGCCTGGGCGTCGTCCTTCGCGCGCTGCCGCTGTTCCGCCATCAGCGTGCGGAAGCCCTCCTCGTCGACGGTCAGGCCGGCTTCGGCGGCCATCTCCAGGGTCAGGTCGATCGGGAAACCGTACGTGTCGTGGAGCGCGAACGCCTGGTCGCCGCCGATCGTCGACTTGCCGGACGCCTTCACCGACTCGGCGGCGCCTTCGAACAGCTTCGAGCCGGACGTGAGGGTCTTGAGGAACGCGGTCTCCTCCCCCACCGCGACCGTCTCGATGCGGCCGAAGTCGGTGTCGAGGACGGGGTACGACGGTGCCATCGTGTCGCGGACGACGGTGATGAACTCACGCATGCTGGGCTTGTCGGCGCCGAGCAGCTTCGCGGACCGGACGATGCGCCGCAGCAGGCGGCGCAGGACGTAGCCGCGCCCGTCGTTGCCGGGGTTCACGCCGTCGGCGATGAGCATCGCGGCGGTGCGCGCGTGGTCGGCGATGACCCGGAAGCGCACGTCGTCGTCGTGGACGGCGCCGTACTTGCGGCCCGACAGTTCCTCGGCCTTCGCGATGACCGGGCGCACGAGGTCGGTCTCGTACACGTTGTCGACGCCCTGGAGCAGGAACGCGACGCGTTCGACGCCCATGCCGGTGTCGATGTTCTGCTTCGGCAGCGGGCCGAGGATCTCGAAGTTGTCCTTGCTGATGCCGAGGCCACGCTCGTTCTGCATGAACACGAGATTCCAGATCTCGATGTAGCGGTCCTCGTCGGCCTCCGGGCCGCCTTCCTTGCCGTACTCGGGGCCGCGGTCGTAGTAGATCTCCGAGCACGGGCCGCAGGGGCCGGGAATGCCCATGGACCAGTAGTTGTCGGCCATGCCGCGGCGCTGGATTCGCGATTCGGGAACGCCGACCTCGTCGCGCCAGATGTCGCGGGCCTCGTCGTCGTCGAGGTAGACCGTCACCCAGATGCGCTCGGGATCGAAGCCGTAACCCCCGTCGTCGACGCTCGAGGTCAGCAGCGACCACGCGTGCTTGATCGCGTCGCGCTTGAAGTAGTCGCCGAACGAGAAGTTGCCTGCCATCTGGAAGAACGTGTTGTGCCGTGTGGTGATGCCCACATTCTCGATGTCGAGGGTGCGCACACACTTCTGGACACTGGTCGCCCTCGGGTACGGCGGCGTCTGCTGGCCGAGGAAGAACGGCACGAACTGCACCATCCCGGCGTTGACGAACAGCAGGTTCGGATCGTCGAGAATCAGCGAGGCGCTGGGTACCTCGGTGTGGCCTGCCTTGACGAAATGGTCGAGGAAGCGCCGGCGAATCTCGTGGGTCTGCACGTCAGTGATCCTTATTGTCTGTCTCGAGGGCAACGATGGGTCGAACTACAGGGTCGAACCGGGGTCCAGCCGCTGGGGTGCGGTCGCCGGGCAGCCGGGCACACCCGGCGGTTCGGCCACATTCAGCTTAACCGGCCACCCTGACGGTTCGTGCCGCGGACGATGGCGCGCAACTTGTCCACGCGCCCCGCGATGTCCCGCTCACCGCCGTGAGTGGTGGGCTGGTAGTAGTCGACACCGACCAGCTCGTCCGGCGGATACTGCTGCGCCAGTACCCCGTCGGGGTGGTCGTGGGGATAGCGGTACCCGACGGCGTTGCCGAGTTTCGCCGCCCCCGCGTAGTGGCCGTCGCGCAGATGCGGCGGGACGAGTCCGGCGTTTCCGGCGGCGACGTCCGCCATCGCGGCGCCGAGCGCGGCGATGACGGCCCCCGATTTGGGAGCGGTCGCGAGGTGGATCGTGGCCTGCGCGAGGGCCAGGCGGGCCTCGGGCATACCGATCAGCTGCACCGCCTGCGCCGCGGCGGTCGCCGTCTGCAACGCGGTGGGGTCGGCCATCCCGATGTCCTCGCTGGCATGGACCACCAAGCGCCTCGCGATGAAGCGGGGGTCCTCGCCCGCGGTCAGCATCCGCGCCAGGTAGTGCAGGGCGGCGTCGACGTCCGAGCCGCGGATCGACTTGATGAAGGCGCTGATCACGTCGTAGTGCTGATCGCCGTCGCGGTCGTAGCGGACGGCCGCCTTGTCGACGCTCGCCTCCACGGTCGCGAGGTCCAGCAGCACCGGACGGTCCGCGTCACCGGCCTGGTCGAGCGCAGCACCCGCCGCCGCCTCGAGCGCGGTGAGCGCCCGGCGGGCGTCGCCGGCCGCGAGGCGCACCAGATGATCCATCGCGTCACCCGCGATGTCGATCTCCCCGCCGAGACCCCGCTCGTCGGTGCGGGCCCGCTCCAAGAGGTTCTCGATGTCGTCCGCCGTCAGCGACTGCAGTTGCAGGACGAGCGAGCGGGACAGCAGCGGGGACACCACGGAGAACGAGGGGTTTTCGGTGGTGGCGGCCACGAGCAGCACTATCCGGTTCTCCACCGCCGCCAGCAGGGCGTCCTGCTGGGTCTTGGAGAAGCGGTGCACCTCGTCGATGAACAGCACCGTCTGCTCGCCCGCGAGGAGGCGGCGGCGTGCCAGTTCGATGACACCGCGCACTTCCTTCACCCCGGCGGACAGCGCGGACAGCGCCTCGAAGCGGCGGCCGGTGGCCCCCGAGATCAGCGACGCCAACGTGGTCTTGCCCGTGCCGGGCGGACCGTACAGGAGGACGGACGCGGCCCCCGACCCCTCCACGAGGCGTCGCAGCGGCGCACCGGGGCCCAGGAGATGCTGCTGCCCGACCACCTCGCCGAGCGTGCGGGGACGCATGCGCACGGCCAGCGGTGCGTGGTGGTCGACCGACACCGGACCGGGAATCGATCGCGGGGCCGCCGCCTCGTCGGGCTGCGCCGTCTCGAACAGGCCTGCCGACTCGTCCTCGCCGACATCCGAACCGAAAAGATCGCTCACAAGTTCGACGCTACTGGAACCGCACCGTCCGACCCAGTCCGGCCGGACCGCGGGTCAGCCGACGGACAGTCCCCGGATCTTGTCGGCGATGACGCGGGCGTGGTGAGCGACCACCGTGTTCCCGGCGTGATCCGCCGAACGCGCCAGCTTGTCCCAGCGCTGGGTCAGCGCCTCGGACCGCGGCACGGACAGGTGGTGCTCGCGGACGGCGGCGATCCGCGTGTGGTTCTCCGGCAGGAACAGGTAGGTGCTGAGCCACACCCAGATCAGTTGCGCCTCGACCATGCGGGCGGCGAGCACGTTGTCGTCGGCGAGCGCGGGCCACATCCCCACGACCTCCGCGCGCCAGGCCTCGATCATCGCCTGCGTCCGGTCCTCGGACAGGTCGATGCTGCACAGGCAGCCGGGGAACGAGACCAGCGCGTACGCGATGTCGAGCATGGCGTCGCGGAAACCGCCCCACTCGTAGTCGAGGAACCGCACGCCCTCGTCGTTGACGATGATGTTGTCCGGGCACAGGTCGGACGGGCTGAACGCCCGGAACCGGCCGCTCTCGAATAGCTTCGCGGCACGCGCCACCTGATCGGTCAGGTCCGGCGAGACGTCGACGCGGAGGATCTCGGACAGCAGGCCGGGCACGGCGGGCACCGCACGCTCCACCTGCTCGGCCACGGTGTCGTCGCAGTGCGCCACCTCGGCGCGGCGCAGCAGCGCGGTGAAGTCCTCCTCGCGGCCCACGGTGGCCGCGTGCATGCGCCCAAGTGCCTGGGCCATGGCCATCAAGGTGTTCGTGACGGTGTCGGAGTCGGAGTGCTCGAGGAGGGCGCTGATCGGGGTGGCGTCCCCGAGGTCGCTGAGCACGAGGAGCCGGGCGTCGAGGTCGGAGGCGAGCAGTTCGGCTCCGGGGCGGCTGTCCGTCGCCAGCGCCGTGGCGAACTGGTACGAGACGGCCTCCCGGAGGAAGGCGCTGCGGCTGTCGCCGGCGAGATCGTCGGGATCGACGGCCCGCGCGCCGGACACCCCGGACTCCTCACGGACCTGCTTGATCACCAACGTCCGCGGCAGGGAGAACGGATTCTCCGCCACGCGCACACGAAGCACGATGGTGCGGCCACTACCGCCGAGATCCACGGGATCCACCAGTGTCACGGGTGCCCCTGTGCGACGGGTGAGCAGCTTCTCGGCTGCGGCAACTACCTCTGAAACGGGGTCTGCCAGTATTGCAGTCATCGCGGACCAACTTACCTGCTAGTGACACGGATCATCGAGTCCTCCACCGGAAGCCCGGATGAATTTCAGCATTTCGGCTGATCCGGCGCGAGCACTTCGATCGGCGCCACGTCAACCGACACCGCAATGGTGCTGTTTCGTGCCTCTGTGTATATGACACCCCGCAGCGGCGGCACGTCAGCGTAGTCCCGACCCCACGCGACCACGGTGTACCGCTCGTCGACCAGCTGGTCGTTGGTGGGGTCGAAGGCGAGCCACCGGTCCCCCGGCATCCACACGGCCGCCCAGGCGTGGGTCGCGTCGACGCCGATCATCCGTTCCTTGCCGGGCGGCGGCTGCGTCGCCAGATAACCGGACACGTACCGGGCCGCGAGTCCGCGCGACCGCAGGCAGGCGATGGCGAGCCGGGCGAAGTCCTGGCACACCCCCGACCGCTTCTCCAGCACCTCCGCGACACGCGTGGAGATCGACGTCGAGCCCGACTTGTACTGGAAGTCGCGGTGGATGCGAGTGGTGAGATCGACCACCGCGTCGACGAGGGGCCGTTCCGGCGGGAAACTCGGCGCCGCGTACTCGCGGACCGCATCGCTGATCTCGGGGGGTTCGAGGTCCAGCACGAACTGCTGCGCCATCGCCCCCTCGGTTCCCACGGGGCGGGACAACTCCCACGGCGCGTTCGCCGGTGCGGCGGCGAGCCTGGTCTTGTCCGGACCGTACACCTCGATCTCGGACTCGGCCGCCACGACCAGTTCCTCGTGCGGCGCGCTCACCTGGAAGTACAGGTCCCGGTTGCCGTAGACGTCGGACCCGGTGGAGCGGTCCGCGGGCACCGGCGAGATGTCGACGATCGAACTCACGCACCGCTGTTCCTCGGTGTCACGGGGCAGGAGGTAACCCCGGCCGTACGACGAGGACACCGGCCCCGAGTACGTGTACGTGGTGCGGTGGGTGATCTTGTATCGGCGCAGCACCGGCCGTTCCGCTACCTCGTCCGTACGGGGCGACGCGTCGGTCATGCGGGAACCCCTCCCTGCGAGGCGCTCCACGTCGTCCCGCTGCCCCACAGCGGCTGGGTGCCACCCGGCAGCGACAGCTGACCTTTCAGCATCACGTCGGACAGTTCGCTCAGCAGTGCGCGCATCGTGGTCGTCAGCCCACCCAGCTCCTTCCGGGACCCGTTCGCGTCCACCGATTCGAGTCGAGCGGGGTCGACGCGTCGCACGGTATTGACCATGTCCTCGACGAGCCGCTCCGCACGCGACGCACCCGAGGCGTCCGGCAGTGCGGCCAGATTCGCACGGAGCGCCTCGAGCTGGAACGCCAGCGACCGCGGGTTCTTCACGTCGAACAGCAGCAACTCGGCCACGGCGGCCGGGCGGATGCTCCGATTGCGGCGGCGGTAGACGACGGAACTCTCGGTGGCGACGAGAAGCGATTCGATCACCGCCCGCTCGGTCGCCGGATCCGTCTTCCGTCGCAGCGTGGACTCCACCAGCGCGATCAGGGTGGATGCCCGTTCGATCCGTTTGCCGATGTCCATGACGTGCCAGCCGGTGTCCCGGACCAGTGATTCCGCAGCGACTCCCGACAGGGCGAGCATCCCGCCGAGCACCGCGGACTGCGCCTCGAACAGCACGGACCCGTCGTCGACCGTGTCGGCGGCGACCTGTCCGAGCGCGCGTTCGACGGAACTGAGGACGGCCCAGATGTCGTTCGACAATTGCCCGCGCACGGCCCGCGCGGCCTGCTCGACGCCGCGGACCGCGTGCGCGAGCGACCCGTCCCGGTCGGGGTCGATCGTCAGCGAACGGAATTCCGAGCGCACCCGTCGCTGGTCGGCGGCCGGATCCGAGCCGGAGTCGGCGCCGTGACCGGGCCCCTCCGGGCGTTTCCCGGCGTCGGCGACCCGCAGGACCGTGTCCAGCAGGATCGGGAGGCTTCCCCCGCCCGCGAGCCACGGTCGCAGGCGGTAGTCGCGGTACTTCTCGCCGACGGCGGTCATCAGGCGCGCCGCACCCTCGGCGCGCTCGGCGAACCGGCCCATCCAGAACAGTTCGGTCAGTGCGCGCGGCGACGTCATCAGATCGGACGTCGTCGCCGCATACGTGGGCAGGGCTTCCCCGTCCCGGTCGGCGCCGTCCCCCGGATCGGTGGACGCGGTGCGCTGGGCCAGCCGGATCCAGACGTCTTTCGCACCGGCGTGGCGCCGGTCCCCGCGCTCGGCCCCGGGAACGAGGGACGTCCCGAGACCTCCGGCCATCGGAGTGAATCCCACCTGCTGCGCGACACCGAACAGCCGCATCCCGACCGGTGCGAGGAAGACGTCCCCGGATCCGTCGGCCGCGGGCGCATACGAGGGGTCCGGCACGATCTGCCCGACCCACCGCTCGGGTTCGGCCCGCACCCGGTCCAGCAGGGTGTCCCGGTCGGCGTCACCGAGCTCGGCGGGCACGATCGGCGAACCCCCGTGCACCGCACGCAGCACCATCGACGAGGCATTCGCGAGGATGTGCGACAGCTCCGACCGGTCGCCACCCCAGAAACTCGGCACGGACGGCAGCAGCAGGTCCTCGTCGAAGAGACGACGGCACAGGTCCGGGAGCAGCCGGGTGAGGGCCGGGTTCTCGAGGATTCCGCTGCCGAGGGGGTTGACGACGGTCACCGCTCCCCGGCGCAGCACCTCGACGAGCCCGACCACGCCGGACCGGGAGTCGGGGCGCAGGTCGAGCGGGTCGGCGAGGTCGGCGTCCACCCGCCGGACGATGACGTCGACACGTTCCAGATTGCCGAGGGAGCGCATCCACACGTGGCCGTCGCGGACGACCAGGTCTGCGCTCTCCACGAGCGGGAAGCCGAGGACTGTCGCGAGATACGCCTGATCGAATGCCGCCTCGGACCGGGTACGAGGGCTGAGGACCACGACCAGGGGGTCCTCGGTGCCCGCGGGGGCGGCATCGATCGCCGCGAGCCGCATCGACTGGGCGAACGAGGACAGCGGGCGCGGGCCCACCGTCTCGTAGATGCCGGGCATCGCCCTGGCGACGACGCGGCGGTCCGCCATCGCGTAGCCGGCGCCTGCCGGGGACTGCGTGTGGTCGCGCAGCGCGTGGAAGGTGCCGTCCGCCCCGCGGCCGACGTCGAGTCCGTGCAGGAACAGTTGATGGCGGCCCGGCACCGTGATGCCGTGCGCCGCACGGACGTAACCCGGGTGCCCGAACACCGTGCGGGCCGGCACGGCGCCGCTCCGGACGAGCGCCATCGGTCCGTACAGATCGGCGAGGACCGCGTCGAGGAGGCGGGAGCGCTGCACGAAGCCCGCCGCGAGCTGCTCCCACTCCTCGGCCGCGACGATCAGCGGGACCGCGTCGATCTCCCACCGCGGCGGCGCGGTCGGGGCGTCCGACCCGTCGAGGGGGTTGTAGGTGATCCCGTGATTGTCGACGAGAAGCCGGATGCGGGACTGCAGGCGGCGGACGGAGTCCGGCCCGCCGCCGGTGAAGTCCTGCGCCAACTCCGCCCACGGTTCCCGGACGTCGCCGCCGTCGTCGAAGAGTTCGTCGTAGCCCGCGCCGTCGTGCGGTGAGACGATCATCAGGCCCTCCGCCTCTGTGCCGGCGAGCGCTCTTTCCGTGCCTGTTCGAGGAGCCGGCGCGGATCGCCGCCGCTGCGCAATCGCAGTGCCAGAACCAGAACGCCTGCAATCACGATGCCCACCATGTTGACGCCGAGTTGGAGCGCCGCCAGCGCCGCGACGCGCCATTCGCCCACGGTGACCGCGACGACGGCGAATCCCGCCGCGGGAACGGTGGTGACCGAGATGAAGACCCCGACGAGTGCCGCCGACTTCGCGGACACGAGCGCGAGCATGCCGGCCGCGCCGGCGAGGAGCGCGACGATCAGTGAGAGCGGTCCGACCCGGTAGATGAAATCGACCTGGTCGAGGGACTCGATGCTCTCGAACTCCATCCAGCCGACCCGCTCCATCAGCAGCGTCGCGACCAGCGTCGCCACCATCGCGAACGGGAAACCGAAGAGCAGGGCGATCAGCGACCGCCGGGCCAGACCGAGCTTGCGCCTCATCAGCGCGACGGCGAGTGCGGCGAGCGGACCGAACTCCGGCCCCACCACCATGGCCCCGACGACAGTGATCGGCGAGTCGGTCACCACCCCCACCGCGGCCAGCAGGCAGGCGATGGTGAGGAACGCGAGGAACGTGCCGTTGAGGGTCGACTCCTCGCGCGTCCGGCTGACCAGTTCCTCCCACACGACGCTGTCCGCGGGATCACCCGGAGCCGCCTTCTCCGCGTCGTGTGCGGATTTCGACAGCACCGTGTCGACGGGCTCCACCGTGATCGCACCGGTGCGGTCGATTCCCAGGGCCTCGAGCGCGTCGATCACGTCGTTCGCGGCCTCGCGGGCCACGTCGGTCTGGATCGCGTCACCGGCGGGGTCGATCGCGGCGGCGCGCAGCACCACCACGTGGGTGGCGCCAGGCTCCGCGGCGAGCACACCGAGGACGTCCTCGGTGCGCTCGGCCGGACAGATCACTCGCAGGTGCAACATGGTGTCCCCCGGCTGTTCCGCATCGTCCGGTCAATCGAGTCCCGCCGGCAGATCGCGCCGGCGGGCCCGCCTACTTGGCTGCGGGTGCGTCGAGCTTGGCCGCCGCGGCCTCGCCCTTCGGCTCCGGCTTGGCGTCCACCCCGGACTCCTTGCGCTGCTGCGCGGTGATCGGAGCCGGAGCACTGGTCAGGGGATCGACGCCGCCGCCCGACTTCGGGAACGCGATGACCTCACGGATCGAGTCGACACCGGCCAGCAGGGCGGTGATGCGGTCCCAGCCGAACGCGATGCCGCCGTGCGGCGGGGCGCCGAAAGCGAACGCGTCGAGCAGAAAGCCGAACTTCTCCTCGGCCTCCTCGTGGGAGATGCCCATCACCTTGAACACTCGCTCCTGAATGTCCTTGCGGTGGATACGGATACTGCCGCCACCGATCTCGTTGCCGTTGCAGACGATGTCGTAGGCGTACGCCAGCGCGGAACCCGGGTCGGTGTCGAACGTGTCGAAAGACTCCGGCTTGGGCGAGGTGAACGCGTGGTGCACCGCCGTCCAGGCGCTGTAGCCGAGCGCGACGTCGCCGCTCGCGGTGGCGTCCGCGGTCGGCTCGAACAGCGGTGCGTCGACGATCCACACGAACGCCCACGCGTCCGGGTCGATGAGGTTCTGCTTGCGGGCGATCTCGCCACGCGCGGCGCCGAGCAGCGCACGGGACGACTTGGTGGCGCCGGCGGCGAAGAAGATGCAGTCGCCCGGCTTCGCGCCGACGTGCGCGGCGAGCCCCTCGCGTTCGGCGTCGGTGAGGTTCTTGGCCACCGGTCCGCCGAGCGTGCCGTCCTCGCCGACGAGCACGTACGCCAGGCCCTTGGCCCCGCGCTGCTTCGCCCATTCCTGCCAGGCGTCGAGCTGCTTACGCGGCTGGCTCGCACCGCCGGGCATGACCACAGCGCCGACGTATTCCTGCTGGAAGACCCGGAACGTGGTGTCCTTGAAGAACTCGGCGCACTCCACCAGTTCGACACCGAAACGCAGGTCCGGCTTGTCGGAGCCGTAGCGTCGCATCGCCTCCGCGTAGGTCATCCGCGCGATCGGCGTCTTGATCTCGTGCCCGACCAGCTTCCACAGCGACGACAGCACCTCCTCGGCGAGGAGGATGACGTCGTCCTGGTTGACGAAGCTCATCTCGATGTCGAGCTGAGTGAACTCGGGCTGGCGGTCCGCGCGGAAGTCCTCGTCGCGGTAGCAGCGCGCGATCTGGTAGTAGCGCTCGATGCCACCGACCATGAGCAGCTGCTTGAACAGCTGCGGGCTCTGCGGCAACGCGTAGAAGCTGCCCGGCTGCAGTCGCGCGGGAACCAGGAAGTCGCGGGCGCCCTCCGGCGTCGACCGCGTCAACGTGGGTGTCTCGACCTCGACGAACTCGTGATGCGCGAGCACGGCGCGCGCCGCGGCGTTGACCTTGGACCGCAACCGGATGGCGTGACCGGGTCCCTCACGGCGCAGGTCCAGGTAGCGGTACTTCAGGCGCGCTTCCTCACCGGCCTGATCGTCCAGCTGGAACGGCAGCGGCGCGCTCTCGTTGAGGACCTCGAGATCGGTGACGTTGACCTCGATGGCCCCGGTGGGGATCTCGAAGTTCTGGTTGCCCTCGGGACGCACCTCGACCACACCGGTCACCTTGACGCAGTACTCCGCGCGCAGACGGTGAGCCTGCTCGGCGGCGGCGCCCTCCCGGAACACCACCTGGGAGACACCCGACGCGTCACGTAGATCGATGAAGATCACCCCGCCGTGATCACGACGCCTGGCAACCCAACCGGTGAGGGTTACGGTCTGCTGGGCCTGCTCGGCTCGCAATGAACCGGCGAGATGTGTGCGCAGCACGGGATTCCTTTCGAAACATGGGGCAAGCTACTTCGTTGGCTGAGATCCTACGGAGACACCGTGCGTGAGCGGAAACGCATACCCGCTTCACGTGCGAGGCTCGATCGGCACGCACCGGAAAACTCACGAGAAAGCGACGACACATGACCTTCAACGAGGGCGCCCGAATGGACTCCGGCCGGGTGTCGGT
>NZ_JAAOQS010000086.1:0-40531 GCF_011603105.1 Rhodococcus sp. A14
GGCGGGGACGGGGCCACGGCAACCGTCGAGTTACGCGCGGCGGCCACCAGTGTCGGGGCGTGGGCGCCGACCGGCGGGGTTTCGCCGTCGGGCTCGCACCGAAACAGGGCGATACCCACCGCGTCCGCGTAGTCGACGGCCTCGTCGGTGTATCCGGGGCCGGAGAAGTACAGGAGTTTCCGGGCGTGGCTGGTTCCGCGGGTGTCGTAGAGGTTCGCGAGGTCCGACTTGCCTGCACTGCCGCCACGCCACTTCACCTGCGCGTATGCGCGTGACGAGTAGACGTCGATGCCGCCGTCCGCGCCTCCGAGTAGCGCTGTGGCGTCGCCGTAGCCGAGCTTCTGCATCTGCTCGGCGGCGTTGATTTCAGCTTCAGCCGCCGTGCGTATGCGTGCCATGCCTCACTCCCCCAGATCGAACCAGTCTTTCCCCTCGAAGGTACCCGCAGATCGGGCGAAACCAGCTATCCGCCGGTGAACGTCACACCGGCGCCATCGAATTGCAACACACTGCAACTCTTCCCGCTCCCGGCCGCGCGACCGTACCGTTCCCCGAATCAGCACGTTCACAACGTAGTGAGGGCGGATACATGAGGGCAGCACGCTTCCACGGGCGACGCGACATCCGGATCGACGACATCCCGGAGCCGGAATTGCGGCCGGGCGCGGTGAAACTCCGGGTCGCGTGGTGCGGCATCTGCGGCACCGACCTGCACGAGTACCTGGAGGGCCCGATTTTCATCTCCCCGCCGGGACATCCGCATCCGCTCTCGCACGAGAACGCGCCGGTGACGATGGGCCACGAGTTCTCCGGCACGGTGGAGGAGGTCGGTGAGGGCGTCACCGATGTCGCCGTGGGCGACAACGTGGTGGTGGAGCCGTACTTCGTGTGCAACGAGTGCGCGTCCTGCAAGGCAGGCAACTACCACCTGTGTACGAAGATGGGTTTCATCGGATTGGCCGGTGGCGGAGGAGGACTCAGCGAGAAGGTGGTGGTCGACCGCCGGTGGGTGCACAAGATCGGCGACATCCCGCTCGACGAGGCAGCCTTGATCGAACCGCTCAGCGTCGCGCACCATGCGGTCGTCCGCAGCGGGGCCAAGGCCGGCGACGTCGCGCTGGTCGGCGGTGCGGGGCCGATCGGACTCCTCGTGGCCGCGGTGCTGAAGGGTCTGGGTGTCACCACGATCGTCACGGAACTCAGTGACGCCCGGAAGCAGAAGGCGCTGTCCAGCGGCGTCGCGCATCACGTGATCGACCCGTCGTCGGAGGACGTGAAGGCCCGGGTGCTCGAGCTGACCGACGGTGTCGGCGCCGATCTCGGGTTCGAGTGTGCCGGGGTCGACGTCGTCCTCGACACCATCCTCGACGCCGTTCGGCCCGCAGCCGTGGTGGTGAACGTGTCGATCTGGGGCAAGCCCGCGACGGTCGACATGCAGAAGCTCGTCCTCAAGGAGATCGACCTGCGCGGCACCATCGCGTACGTCCGCGATCACGAGGCGGTGATCGAGATGGTGCGCAGCGGCGTGATCGACCTCGCCCCGTTCATCACCGGGCGGATCGAACTCGACAACCTGGTCTCGGAGGGCCTCACGACGTTGATCGAGCACAATGACACGGCGGTGAAGATCCTGGTCCGGGCGTGACCGTCAGTCGGGTTCGTCCGAAGACGGTGTCACCGCCCTGGCCTTGAGCGCCAGCCACAGCTCCATGCGGTCGTCGGCCTGGTCGAGATTCCGCCCGGTCAGTGCCGCGATCTTGTCGATCCGATTCCGGACGGTGTTGCGGTGCACGGAGAGGGCGGCCGCGGCGGGGTCCCATGCCCCGTTGGCTCGCAGCCATTCCTCGAGCGTTCGCTGGAGTTCGACGCGTTCGCGCGGCTCGAGCTGATCGAGGGGTGCGAGCACGGCGGTGGAGAAGCCGCTGAGCACGTCGGCCGAGCCGAGCCGGAGCAGCAACTGGACGGTCTCCCCTTCCTTGGCGTCGACGGCGCGACCCAGTCGGGCGCTGACGGCGACGAGGGACCGCGCCTGCATCGCCGACACGGCCAGCGCGTCCACGGGAACCAGCGCGCCGATCCCGATCGCGCATCCCTCTGCCACGCCCGACAGCAGTTCCGCCAGCCCGGCGACCTCGGGGTGCGCGATCTCGATGTCCGAGTTGCGCTGTCTCAGGACGGAATCCGGGAGGGCCGAACCGATCCGGACGGTCAGGTCGGCCACCGCCTCGGGAGTGGAGCGCACGACGGCGATCTGCAGGGGGTCGCGGGACAGCCCGATGCCGGCCGCGATCTGGTGCGCGCGCTCCCTCCGGAGGCCGGGTCTGAGCAGCTGCGCCAGCGCCGCCGCCCGCCGCTGCCGCTCGGGTTCGCCGGCCACGTGACGGCGTTCGAGTTCGAGCGACAGCAGCGAGACGAGAACATTGGACGCGTGCCGCAGCGCGTTGTCCGCCGACCGCTCGAGCACGACGAACGCGAGCGGGTTCTCGATGCGAACGGGGTGCAGTTCGAGTTCCCGCCGACCGGCACCGCCGAACGCCGTCCATCCCTTCGCGCGGGTGGTGTAGCGACCCACCTGGTCCTGGGCGTCCTCCAGGAACGCCGCGTCGACGCCGTCGGAGAGTTGGACCACCCCGCCCGACGCGTCCAGCACCGCGCAGAGGGAGCCGCTGACGGACCGCCACTTGTCGAGCAGTCCGCTCAGGGGCGACGGTCCGGCCGCGACCGCGGTGAGTTGATAGCTCAGTTCGATGGCGTCCTCGAGGGCGCGCTTCTCCTCCTCGGCGATGCGGGAGAAGATCCATTTGGTGATGGCGATGAACGGCACCGAGTCGGGGGCGATGAGCAGCGGGACGCCGAATTCGCGCGCCGCCGCGACGAGGGGCGCCGGTGGCGCCTGGTAGGGCAGCCCGTGCCCCAGACCGAGGCACAGTGCGGCGACCCCGCCCGCGACGCAGTCCCGCACGTAGTCGCGGCACCCGGATTCGGTGGTGGGAAGCATCAGGCCGACGGTCATCAGCAACTCGCCACCCTGCAGCCAGTCCCGCGGACGCGTCAGTTCGGACACGTGCGCTGCGGTGATGGGGTTGTCGACTCCCGCCGTCCCGCTCATCGACGTGAGCCGCAGCGTGGGAGCGGACAGGACGTCCTGGACGGTGATCACCAGCGACCCCTTGTACGAATTGCCCAACCGTAATAGACGAACTGTACATCTCGCCTCTGGTGCCGGAGCGGCGCAGTGCGCAGAGTGGTGATCAGAGCCACAGCACCTCCTAGGAGTTTCAGTGACAGATCACTCCGGCGACACCGCCGCGACCCTCGGTGGCACCATCGAGACCCGCTCGATCGACTACGTCCCCGAGGACGAACGTCACGGGAAGGTCCGCGACCAGGGCCCCTTCTGGTTCGTCGGAAACTTCCAGCCCTTCACGGTGGCCATCGGCTTCGTCGGCCCCGCCCTCGGCCTGTCGCTGGGCTGGACGGTCGTCGCGGGGATTCTCGGCATCTTCTTCGGAACGTTGTTCATGGCGTTCCACGCGTCGCAGGGACCGGTGCTCGGACTCCCGCAGATGGTGCAGTCCCGCGCGCAGTTCGGCTATCGCGGTGTCGTCCTCGCACTCATCGGGACGTTGTTCACGTACGTCGGGTTCAACGTCGTGGACGTCGTCATCATCAAGGCGGGTCTGCACAGCATCTTCGGGTGGAACGCGGCCGTCATCGCCGTCGTCATCACCGCGGTCGCGACCCTGCTCGCGATCTACGGTCACGATCTGCTGCACCTGTCGTTCCGTGTGCTGTTCTGGCTGTCGCTGCCGCTGTGGGCCATCCTCACGTGGGGTGTCGTGTTCGGGCACGCCGGCGGCGACGCGGGCGCCGCGACGGGCGGGTTCACCTTGCTGGCGTTCATCGCCCAGTTCAGTGTCGCGGCGTCCTACAACATCACCTACGCGCCGTACGTGTCGGACTACTCGCGGTACCTGCCGCGCAACACGCGCACGTCGGCCATCGTGTCGGCCGTGTTCCTCGGCGCCTCCGCGTCGCCGGTCTGGCTGATCCCGGTGGGCGCGTGGATGGCCACCCGTCTCGGAGCCACGGATGCGCTCGCAGGCATCCACGACGCCGGCAACTCGGTGGTCCCGTTCCTCGGCAGCGTGCTCGCCCTCGTCGCGACGCTCGTGCTGGTGGCGACCATGGGCCTGAACGCGTACAGCGGCATGCTGACAGTGATCACCGGCATCGACTCCTTCCGGAAGGTCACCCCGTCCCGCCGGATCCGGGTGGTGACCGTCCTTGCACTGGCGGCGGTCTGGCTGGTGCTGAGCCTGCTGTTCACCGATTCGACGACCGTCCTCAACACGACGCTGCTGATCATGCTGTACCTCCTCGTGCCGTGGACCGCCGTCAATCTCACCGACTTCTTCTTCGTGCGCCGCGGGCACTACGCCATCACCGACCTGTTCACGCCGGACGGCCTGTACGGAATGTGGTCGTGGCGGGGCATGACCGCTTTCTTCGCCGGCATCGTCGCGTCCGTGCCGTTCATGGTGCTGCCGTTCTACGTCGGACCGATCGCCGCGACCCTCGGTGACGTCGACGTCGCGTTCGCGGTCGGACTCGCCGTGTCCGGGATCGTGTACTGGGTCCTGTCCCGGTCGCTGGACCTCGACACCGAGGAACGGTTCATCGAAGACAGCGAAGCCACACTGGCAGTCGAGGAGACCCCGGCTCATGGCTGACACGGCTACGCGAGCAGACGTCCAGCACGCGATCGACGCGCTGATCCGGGCATTCGGCGAGCACGACACGACCGCCTACTTCGAGGCGTTCAGCCCGGACGCGACGTTCGTCTTCTACACCCACCCGGTGCCGCTGCCCAGTCGCGAGGCCTACCGCGACCTGTGGTCCGAGTGGGAGGCGGACGGGTTCCGTGTCCTGGCGTGCCGTTCCAGCGAGCAGATCGTCACGTTCCCGGCCCCGGATGTCGCGGTGCTGACGCATCGGGTCGGCACCACCGTGCGGGATTCGACGGGAACGGTCGAGCTCGACGAACGGGAGACGATCCTGTTCCGGCGTGGCGAAGATTCGAGCTGGATCGCCGTCCACGAGCACTTGTCGCCCCAGTCGATCACAGCCTGTTAGCTGAACGATAGCTGGTTTGACGTGGACCGCGTCACATCAGGACCCCGTCGAGTTGCGGAGGCAGACGCCCGACGGTGTACTGGTCAGTAAACCTGCCCGGCTCGGCCTATCGCGAAGGTGCACAGATGACGGACGAACGGCCCGGCAAGAACCAGACCCCACCGGACAAGACGACGCGACCGACACCGAAGGAGTCGACCCCGGACGTCTCCAAGACCGATCTCGCGGCCGTCGTCGATGCGCTCACCGCGACGAACGAGAAGAATTTCGACTTCTGACCTCGCGCCTCAGGCCCGCTCCCGATGCGGCACGAACTCGAACGTCAGGCACGCGAACGCCACGGGCAGCAGGTAACGGAACCGCAGGAGGACGTATCGCCGGTTCCCCACGGAATGGAATTTGCCGAGGTAGCGATACAGCGACTCGAGCGAGATCAGCACGTCGCCGAGGTGCAGGACACGACGGAAGAGCCGGGCACCGGCGCCGGATGCGTCGGGGTCGAGGAGTTCGGGGAACGCCGCGAACGACAGCGAGACGTATCGCGCACCGGTCCGCTCGGCGTACCGGATGACGTCGACGGTCATGCGTTCGTCGGTGCCGTTCGGCGCGCCCTCGCCGCGCCACGGAACGTCGAGGCTCAGTTCGCGGGCGGAATCGGCGGTGCCGTAACGCTGGAACGCGACGGCGCGCCCGGTGCAGTCGCGGGCGACGACGAGAAGAACACCGGGGAGCGTGCCGTCCAGCAGGTGGTCGAGGATCATCGAGAACCCGCGGCGCTGATGTCCGGCACGGGCGTCGTCGACGATATCCGTCAACTCCCGCCGCGTCGGTTCGTCGAGCGCGGCTTCGGGAACGATCTCGGTGGTCAGCCCGGCGTTGTGGGTGCGCTGCACGGCCTGCCGGAGGTTGCGGAACTTTCTGCCGTGCAGGGTGAAGTGTCCGACGTCGATCACCACGTCGCGGCCGATCGGGACCGCCGTCAACGGCTTCCGGGTGTCGCCGCCGATCTCCCACAGCCGGGCGACGCGCTCCCCCGCGCCGAGCACCGCGACGCGCCAACCACGTTCGGCGGCGAACTCGGAGAACTCGTCGAGGAGGGCACCGAATTCGAACGCGTTGCCGATGGGATCGCCGGAGACGACCGCTATTCCGGACCGCGCCCGGTAGGCGATCGCCGCGGTGCCCGACGCGTTGAAGTAGTACGACTTCGCCGAATTGAGGGCGAACGGCGACAACGGGTCGTCCGTGGTCTGCTGGATCAGCGAGAAGACACGGGCACGGTCCTCGGGCTGCGGAACACTGCGCACCGGCAGCATCAGGACGGGTCCGGTGGCCACGAGGAGGAGGAACCCGGGAGTCGAATGTGCGCTGGTGTACGCCACATCCGCTGCCGCTACGAACAGCACCGCGGCCGCCGAATGTGTCATGGTGACGGGCCGCCGCAGGTGCAGACCCCGGGCCACCAGCAGGACGGCGATTCCGGCCGCCACCATCCACGTGCGAACGGGCCCCGACCGCCCGGCCATCCACAGGAGCACGAGGCCGACCACGACGGTTGCGCCGACGAGCGCCATCCGCGCCGCGGGCGATTCGGGCCGGTACACCCGCAGCCCGGGCACGGTCATCGGTGTCGATTTCGAATTCTGCATCCGCACCCCTGCCCCAGGTGACGACTGTTCCGGTGCCTCCAATCTAGCGGCTCCGCCGCCTGTGAGTGGTTGACGAGTCTCTGGACTCGCTACGCACTCACGGGCGAAGCCTGGGCGGCGGTGCCCCGTGCGGCAGGGACGGCCCGATGGCCGTGAGTGAGCCTGCGGCACGCCCCTTCCCCCAGCCGAGCTTCTCGCGGTACCGGCCGATGTGGCCCTCCGGGATGTCCTGCCCGTCGACGAGCGGCGTGGACTGCGGATCCACGTAGAGCGCGTCGACCGGGCAGTACGCCTCGCACATGAAGCACGTCTGGCAGTCCGATTGCCGCGCGATCACGGGGATCCCGGTGTCGGTGCGGTCGAACACGTTGGTGGGGCACGCGTCGACGCACTTGTCGCAGCCGATGCACGCCTCGGCCAGCAGCACCTCGATCACGAGGCCACCCGCAACAGCCCGCTGCGTGCCGCACCGGTCGCAGTCCAGACGTCGTCCAGCCCACCGGTGAGCACGTGGTGGTGCTGCGCGGGGTCGAGGTCCGGATAGTCGGCGCGCTTGCTCATTCCGCGGGTTTCCGTCCGCGCGAGCGTCGAGTGGTACATCCACCGGCCCACCGCGGTGATCGCCGCGGCCTGACGGGCCCGGACACGGTCGTCGCCGGAGTCGCCGCCGAGCCCCAGCGACAACGCCGTCCACAACGACTCCAGCTCGTCGAGCGCACCCTGCACCCGCACACCGTCCCGCAGGTAGTTCTTCTCGTACGGGATGAGTTCCGCCTGCGCGGCCGCGACGACGGCGGATGCCTCCAGCCCCGACCGCCCCGTCGGACGCAGCCCGGCCCGGCCGGCGGGACGCAGTTCGCCCGCCCGGACCCGACGTTCGGTTCGCGCGAACCGCGCGGCCCCCGTGCCCGCCCAGCTGCCGGACGACATCGCCCATGCCGAGTTGTGGCTGCCGCCGCCGGTGAAGCCGCCGCAGATGCGTTCACGGGTGGCGGCGTCGCCCGCCGCGAACAGGCCGGGGACGGACGTCGCGCAGGTGTCGTCGACCACGTCGATGCCGCCGGTGCCGCGCACCGTCCCCTCGGCAAGCATGCTGACCTCGAAGCGGTCGGTGAACGGGTTGATTCCGCGACGGTCGAATTGCAGGAAGAAGTTGGGCTGACCGAGCCGCATCTTGCGCTGCACGTCGTCGTCGGCGCGGTCGAGTTGGGCGAACACCGGCTCGGACAGCAGCGTTTTCGCGATCACCGAGCGCCCCTTGGTGGAGCCGGCGCCCTCGAGGACGCGTCCGTCGGCGTGGAAGAACGTGGCGTAGCCGTAGTAGGCGGTCTTGGTGATGGTGGAGTTGGCGGGGACGATCGCGTACGCGTTGGAGAACTCCATGCCGGAGAACGTGGCGCCCACCTCTGCGGCCATCAGCGCGCCGTCGCCGGTGTCGACGTTCGTGCCCAGGGCGCGGGACAGGAACGCGCAGCCGCCGCTCGCGATCACGACGGCACCCGCGGTGATCCGGTAGTCGCGGTCGTCCTGGCGCTGGTAGCCCGCCGCGCCGCGCACCTGGCCGTCGGTGTCGACGAGCAGTTCGAGGGCCGGCGAGTGGTCGAGAATCCGGACGCCCGCCTTCTTCACCCACGCCCGCATCCGCCGCATGTATTCGGGCCCTTGGAGTCCGGTGCGGATCTGCCTGCCGGTGTCGGGGTCGACGGGGAACGGGTACCGGCCTTCCTCGGCGAGGAGGTTCATGTTCGCGTACGTCTGGTCGAGGACGCGGTCCATCCAGTGGTGGTCGGCGAGATGGCCGCCGAGCGCTTCACGGCTGGCCTTGGCCTTCGCCCGCGCAGACTGGTCGGGGTCGACGTACCAGACGCCGGTGCCCGAAGGCGCGGTGGCGCCGCTGGTTCCGCAATACCCCTTGTCGACGAGGACGACGTCCGCCCCGGATTGCCGTGCGCGCAGCGCCGCCCACGTTCCGGCGGGGCCGCCGCCGATGACGACGACGTCGGTGCTCAGGTCGAGAAGTTCGGTCATGAAGGGCGCTCCTGTCGAGGCGGAACAACTACCCTTCAACGCTTCCGCACATCGGCCCGCGCCGCCATCGTCAGAATCAGCGTGAGCTGAACGCCCGTGAGCGGTTAACGAGTCCGGGGACTCGCCAACCGCGCACGGGCGCTACGCGCCCTTGCCGTAGTCGACGCTCAGCCAGTGCTCCGGCCGCATTCGGATGACGATTGCGCTGTCGTCGTACGACTGCTCGACGAAACTGTCGACCTCCTCGGCGGGGAGGTAGCGGGTGGCGAGTTCGCGGACGACGTCGGCGGTGGGTGATTCGTCGAACTCCACCGGACCTTCGACGCTGACGTACCGGTAGGGCGGCTTCTCGTCCTGGGCGACGAGGCTGAAGCGGCCGGCAGCGCGGATCAGCCGCTCCTTCAGCGAGCCGCGACCGGTCCAGACGTACACGTGGCCGCCGGGTTCATAGCCATACCAGATGGGGACGGCGAGCGGTGCCCGTCCGTCGCGGTCGACGGCGATCACCCCTACGTGCACGTCGGCGAGGAACTTCTCGCGCTGTTCACTGGTCATCGACAACTGCGACATGTCAGTCTCCGCTCTGGTGTTCGGGTTTCGACGGTGGTGCGGGGTCGAGCAGCTGGGCGAGGTGTTGCGACGATCGGGTCGGGTCGAGTTGCCGCACCTGCATGTGGCAGCTGAATCCGTCGGTCAGCACGACTGCGTCTTCAGGACTGTCGCGCAGTGCGGGGGCGAGTGCCTGTTCCGCCACCTGCATGCTGAGGTCGTAGTGGTCGGCTTCGAACCCGAAGTTTCCTGCGACGCCGCAGCATCCGGTGGCTTCGCGTACACGCTCGACCCCGATCGCTTGCAGCGCCTTCCGCTGACCGGCCGCGCCGAACACGGCGTATTCGTGGCAGTGGGTCTGCACGGTGACGTCCTCGGGCAGCGCCGCGCTCGGGGTCCAGCCCGCCTGTGCGCGCTCGAGGACCGCGCCGGCGAAGCTCTGCACGCGGGCGGCGACGCGGCGGGCGGCGTCGGTGTGGACGAGTTCGGGCAAGTCCTTGCGGAACGCGGCGGCGCAACTCGGTTCGAGAACGACGATCGGACGGTCGGTGCCGTCGTCGAGGAGTTCGGCCGCCTTGGCGAGCGTCTTTTTCGCTTGCTTCAGCTGTCCGGTGGAGATCCAGGTGAGCCCGCAGCACACGTCGCTGCGGCACTGCGAGCTGAGGCCCGCCTCGGCGAGTACCCGCGACGCGGCGCCGACCACCTCGGGGCGGAATCCGCGGGTGAACGTGTCGGCGAGCACCACGACGTCCGCGGTGCCGTTCTGCGACGTCTCCCCGACCTCGCGTCGAATCTGCTTGCGGGACGCGAACTCCGGCATCGACCGGTGCGGGGTGAGACCACCCAGCTTGGCCGCGACCTTCGCCAGCCGGCCCGCGGTGAGCCGATTCACCACGGGGGCGGAGCGTTCGGCGATCTTCAGCCACACCGGCAGCCAGCCGAGGGAGTAGTGCGACAGCGGACGCACCCGGCCGCGGTAGTGGTGGTCGAGGAATTCGGACTTGTACGTGGCCATGTCGACGCCCACCGGGCAGTCGGTGGAGCAGGCCTTGCAGGACAGGCAGAGGTCGAGGGATTCCTTGACGTCCTCGGAGCGCCATCCGTCGGCGACGGTCGGCGAGTTGCGGACCATCTCCTGCAGGGCGCGGGCCCGGCCGCGGGTGGAGTCCTTCTCGTCGCCGGTCGCGCGGAAGCTGGGGCACATCACCCCGCCGGTCGACGCGCGGCAGCGGCCCACCCCGATGCACCCCTGGACGGCGTGGACGAACGGTGCGACGGGGACGTCGCTGGTGGGGGTGAGGTCGAATGTGGTCTGCCACGACCGCGGGTTCACGCCGTCGAGGGCGAGGCTGCCCAGCAGCGGTTCGGGGTCGACGATGCTGCCCGGGTTCAGCACGGCCGCCGGATCCCACAGCCGTTTGAACGCCGCGAACGCCGCCATCATGGTGGGGGTGTACATGATCGGCAGCAGCGCCGACCGTGCGCGACCGTCGCCGTGCTCCCCGGACATCGATCCCCCGAACCGCACGCACAGTTCGGCGGCGCGGTGGATGAACCGCGACATCACGTCCCGGCCCTCTTCGGTGCGCTGGTCGAAGTTGATGCGGATGTGCATGCAGCCGGCGCCGAAGTGCCCGTACATCACGCCGGTGAGGCCGAATTCGGCGAGCAGGGCCTTGATGTCGACGAGGTAGTCGGCCAGCTGGTCGGGTGCGACGGCGGAATCCTCCCAGCCCGTCCAGGATTCGCCGCCCTCGACGAGGCGGGCCGACAGTCCGGCGCCGTCCTCGCGTACCCGCCACAGCGACGCACGTTCCGCCGGGTCTCCGACCACCCGTGAGTCGACGAGCCGTCCGGCCGCCCGCAGCTTCGAGACCAGTTCGGCCCCGCGCAGTTTCACCTCGCCGAGGTCTTCGCCGTCGAGGTCGACGTACAGCCAGGCCTCGCCGTCGGGCAGCCCGACAACGGAGTCGGCGCCGCGCAGGTGCCGCATGGTGTCGACGATCGCCGAGTCGATGCCTTCGATCGCGGCGGGCGAGTACGCGAGGATCAGCGCGTTGTCGCGGGCGGCGTCCACCAGGTCGCGGTATCCGAGGCACAGCAGCATGGCCGCGGGCGGCACCGGCACCAGCGCGACGGTCGCGGCCACGACCACCGCGCACGTCCCCTCGCTCCCCACCAGGGCGCGGGCCACGTCGAAGCCGTTCTCGGGCAACAGGTTCGCCAGGTGGAATCCGGACACCTGCCGTGGGATGCGGCCCAGCTCGAGCCGGAAGTCGCCGAGATGCTCCTGCGTCAGCTCGTCGAGTCCGGCGGCGATCCGCCCGGCCTCCCTCGCCGCAGATGAGTCTTCCGGGTCGGTGGCCCGCAGCCCGTCGCGGGTGGCGGTCAGCCGGTGCCCGTTCGCCGTCACGAGGTCGAGCGCGACGACGTGATCGGACGTGCGGCCGTACCGCACGGAGTGGTTGCCGCAGGCGTCGTTGCCGATCGCACCGCCGACGGTCGCGCGGGACTTGCTGGACGGGTCGGGCGCGAAGGTGAACGCGCCGTCCGTCGCCAGTTGCACGTCTTTCTGCAGGTCCGTCAGGACGATCCCGGGTTCGACGACGGCGGTTCGGGCGGACGCGTCGACGGCCCGCACCTGATTCATGTGCCGGGAGAAGTCGAGTACCACTCCCCTGCCGATCGCGTTGCCTGCGAGTGACGTGCCGCCGCCGCGGCTGGTGATGGGGATGCCGCGGTCGGTGCAGGCCCGGACGATCGCCACCACGTCGTCGGCGCTGCGCGGAAACGCCACCGCCAGCGGCGGCACCCGGTAATTGGAGGCGTCGAAGGAGTATTCGGCGCGCCGCCGCGATCCGATGTCGAGGTCGATGCCCAGCTCGGCGAGCTCGGCATGCAGGTCGGCCGCGGGACGTGTCAGCTCAGCCACGCGTCGATCTGTCCCGTCTCTTCGGAGTCAGCTACCGGAATTCTCGTCAGCGCGGCCATGGCTACATGGTCGAGCCGCTCCCGAAGATTGTCAACAATCCACTCGGTGAGCCGGGTACGGTTCGGAGAGGTGAGCGTCGTGCGAACGCCGTCACCCGCCCAGCGACTGTTGGCTGTGCGGGTCGGAGCCACGGCCTGGGTACTCATCGCCCTGTATTTCCTCGCAGAGGTCGTGACCGCGCGCGCCTGGCCGCGGTCGTACGAGGTGCGAACCAACTCGGTCAGCAATCTGGGTGTCACGGGCTGCGACGGCTCCGCGGCCCAGGCCGCGGCCGCCCGGCTCTGCTCCCCGCTGCACACGGTGATCAACAGCGCTTTCGTGCTGACCGGGGTGCTCATTCTCGCGGGAGCGGTGGGCCTTCGCGAGTTCCTGCCACCGGGACGCCTGCGCCGGGCAGCGTTGACGTTGCTCGGTCTGGCGGCCGTCAGTGCGGCCCTGACGGGAGTCGTTCCGATCAATGTGGACGCCCATCTGCACCAACTGGTCGCGACCCCGACGTTCGTCGCCCGCAACGCCGCCATGATCGTCATCGCGATCGCGCTGTATCCGCGTTGGCGCATCTTCGCGCTCTGGACCGGTCTGTGCTGCCTCGCCGGGGTCGTCGGAATGGCGGCGATCCTCCTCCCCGGCGAACCGTTCGGCATCACCGAACGCCTGGCCCTGTACCCGTTCACGGTGTGGGTCGTGACCGCCGGTGTCGCGGCGCTCCGCACCCGTGCGTGGTTAACGAGTCCAGAGCCTCCTTAACCACGCACCGGCGCCGAAGGCGCATCATGGAGTGATGTCCACAGCTCTCACGCATGCCGCCGCCACCCAGCAGTTCGCGGAGAGCGGCCGCATCTCGATCGAACCCAACCACAAGCGCATCCGGGTGTTCTTCGGCGGTCAGGTGGTCGCCGACACCACCCGTTCGGTGTACCTGTTCGAGAAGGGGCTCCTGCCCGTCTACTACATTCCCCGCGACGACGTGAACTTCGACCTCCTCGAGCCCGTCGACGCGACCACCACCTGCCCGTGGAAGGGCAAGGCCCGGTACTGGGATCTCGTCGTCGGCGACCGTCGCGCCGAGCAATCCGTGTGGGGCTACGACGTACAACTGGAGGACTCCCTCGACCTCAGCCCGTACGTCGCGTTCTACTGGCACAGGATGGGCGCCTGGTACGAGGAGGATCAGCAGGTGTTCGTCCATGCCCGCGACCCGTATGTCCGGGTCGACGTGCTGCCGTCCTCCCGGCACGTCGAGGTGTTCATCGGTGACACGCTCGTCGCCGACACCGTCCGCCCGCGACTGCTGTTCGAGACGTCGCTGCCGGTGCGCTACTACGTGCCCCGCATCGACGTGCGGTCCGAGTTCTTCACCGCCTCCGACACCAGGACGTCCTGCCCGTACAAGGGGACGGCGTCGTATCTGTCGTTCACCGGGTCGGGCGGCTCCGCGCCGGTCGAGGACGCCGCCTGGTTCTACCCGTTCACCACCGCGGAGGCGTCGGGCATCGACGACCACGTGTCGTTCTACCCCGACCGCGTGCGGATCGTCGTGGACGGCACAGAGCTGGAGAACTGACGTCAGTCCCGAGGCGGCAGCGGAGGTAGTTCCAGATTGTCCCGGAACGTGCCGCCCACGTAGTCGTTGCCGACGATTCCGCGACGCCGCAGTTCGGGCAGCAGGCCGTTGACGACGAAGTCCCGGGTCCGTTCCTCGGCGAGTCCGCCGAGGGAGATGACGTCGAGGACGCCCGCGTCGTAGCGTTCCTGGACGGCATCGGCGAGTTGCTCGGGTGTTCCCGCGACCGCCCAGTGGCCGGTGTCCTTGGACGCGATGATCAGCTCGCGCAGGGTCCGCCCGGACGCGGCGAGCCGGCTGAAGATTTCGACCCGGCCGCGGCGGCGGTTCACCGACCGGACGTCGGGCAGGACGTCCGCCGGGATCGGCTTGTCGAGCGGCAGCCCGGACAGGTCGATGTCGCCACCGAGCATGTCCTCCAGCCGGATCCGGCCGGCGTCGAGGTCCGTCGCTTCCTACGTGACGGCGTTCCAGGCGGCGCGACCGTTGCTGACGTGGTCGAGGGTGCCGAACAGCCGGGCGAGGTTGTACGGGTGGTGAAACGTCGCGGTCACCGTCGCGATCAGCCCGACATGCGACGTCACGGCGCTGAGCGCCGACAGGAAGATCAGCGGTTCCTGCGCGCCGATCGCGCCCTGCGCCCCGAAAGTGAGGAGGTCGGCGGCGAACAGCGCGTCGAACTTGTTGGCCTCGGCGATCTTCGCGATCTCGATCGACGACGCGACGGTCGACTGCTGCGGATCGATGGCGGCGGCATAGGTGCTCACGGCGCCGCTGACTCCCGTGACCGTTTTCAGCGGCCGGCGACGTGGGATGCTCATCGTCGAAGCCTAGGAACGACGGCCGGGTCGGCCCAGCGTTTCGATCAGGCGGATTCTGACCGCCCACGGGACGTTCCGGTTACCGTCGGGGTGTGCTGTTCTCGCAGATCGTCGCGACGTCCCGGGACGTGGGGGCCACCCGGTCGCGCAAGGTGAAGATCGGGGCGCTGCGTGAGGTCCTCACCCAACTGGAGCCGGCCGAGGTGGAACCGGTGGTGGCGTGGCTGTCCGGGGAGCTTCGGCAGGGCCGGATCGGGATCGGCTGGCGGACGATCGCCGACATCCCCGCCACCCCGGCTGACGTGCCGTCCGTGACGGTGTCGGAACTCGACGGGACCGTCACCGCCGTCGCCGGGATCTCCGGCTCCGGATCCGCCGCTCGTCGCCGCGAACTGCTCGCGGACCTCTTCGCCCGCACCACCGCCGACGAGCGGGACTTCCTGCTGCGGCTGCTCACCGGCGACCTGCGCCAGGGCGCGCTGGAGGGGGTGATGACCGACGCGATCGCGGCGGCCGCCGACCTTCCCGTCGAACCGGTGCGCCGGGCGTTCATGCTGTCGGGACGGCTGCCCGCGACCGCGGTCGCGGCGTTCGACGGCGGCGTGGACGCCCTCACCGCGTTCCGGCTGGAGGTGGGCCGACCGGTCCGGCCCATGCTCGCGTCCCCCGCGGAATCACTCACCGACGCGTGGACCGAACTCGACGGCGACGTCAGCGTCGAATACAAACTCGACGGTGCACGGATCCAGGTGCACCGCAACGGCGACGAGGTGCACATCTTCACCCGCACCCTGCGCGAGATCACCGGCAGCGTGCCGGAACTCGTCGAACTCGTCGCAGGCCTGCCCTGCACGTCGGCGGTGTTCGACGGGGAGACGCTGGCACTCACCGACAGCGGCCGGCCCCGACCGTTCCAGGAGACGATGAGCCGCTTCGGCGCCGAGTCCGCCCGCGACCTGCTGCTGCACCCCTACTTCTTCGACTGCCTTCACCTCGACGGCGTCGATCTTCTCGACGCGCCGTTGGAGGAGCGGCTGGAGGCGCTGGAACGCGTTGCCCCGCAACACCGCATCCCCGGACTGATCCGCCCCGACAGCGACGGCGCCGCAATCCATTTCGACGACGCCCTTGCCGCCGGTCACGAAGGTGTGATGGTCAAATCGCTCGCCGCGCCGTATGCGGCGGGACGTCGCGGCCGCGCCTGGCAGAAGGTGAAACCGGAGCACACACTCGACCTGGTGGTGCTCGGCGCCGAATGGGGTTACGGGCGGCGAACCGGCTACCTGTCCAACCTGCACCTCGGTGCGCAGGATCCGGACGGCGGCGAACCGATCATGGTGGGCAAGACGTTCAAGGGCCTCACCGACGCACTACTGCAGTGGCAGACGGACGAATTCCCGCGCCACGAACGCAGCCGCGACGACCACACCGTGTACCTGCACCCCGACCTCGTCGTGGAGATCGAACTCGACGGCGTCCAGGTCAGCACGCGCTATCCCGGCGGGCTCGCGCTGCGATTCGCGCGGGTCCTGCGCTACCGCCCCGACAAGACCGCCGCCGACGCCGACACCATCGACGCCGTGCGGGCCCTGCTGCCGGGCTGACTGCGCTCGCTCGACCTGCGTGGCGGGCGTGTGCGCGGTAACCTCCCCGGCACAGATAAGGACGCCGTGCTGTGAGGGGGTCGACTGGTGAACTTCGTTTTCCGTTTCGTGCCGTCCCCCGTCGAGCGCACTGTCCGGAAAGTGGCCACTGCCGCCGAGGGACCGGTCCGCGTCGCCGTGTGCGCCGTGACCGTGCCGATCGACGTCGCGAAGACGTCGTTCCACATCCTCCGGCTCACCGAGGAACTGCTCGAGGAGGTCGTGTTCCTGCTGCGGACGATGCGGCCGGTGGTCGAGGCGGTGAGCACCACCCAGCAGTCCGACAATTTCGACACGGTGTTCCGGACGCTCGAACAGATCCAGCAGTCGGCCGACGCGATTGCCCGCACCCCGATCGGGGTCGTCCGGAGCGTGTTCGCGCCGGCCCGTCCGTCGTCCGAGCAGGTCGACTATCACCCCACGATCATCGACGCCGAGCCGCCGAAGCCGTCCGGCGTGGCGGTCCGGATCGCGTCCGTCACCGTGACGGCGCCGAGCATCACGTTCGGCAGGCCGAATCGCTGATCCGGGTTATCGCCCGGGAAAGAAGTCCGCGTTCTGCACGTAGTCCATTGCGGCGGTGAACGTCGGGTCGCTCATGCGCCTGGTCATCTCGGCCTCGTCGACGTCCTCGATGTGGGTCTGGACCCACCAGAGGTTGCCGAACGGGTCGCGGACGCGGCCCACGACGTCGCCCCAGAACAGGTGCGTCGCCTTCGTCACCAGCGTGCCCCCGGCGGCGACGGCCCGCGCGAGCACCGCCTCGGCGTCCTCGACGTACAGGCGGAGGAACCCGGGCGTCGGCGGCCAGTCGGGTCGCGCGTCGAACATCATCACGACGGCGTTCCCGATCCTCACCTCGGCGTGTCCGATTGTGCCGTCCTCGCTCACCATCCGTCCGAGTTCCTCGCCGTCGAACGCCGCCTTCACGTAGTCGATGAGTGCGGCGGTGTCGCGGGAGATGATCCACGGCGTGACGGTGGTGTAGCCCTCGGGAATCGGATCGACGGTCATGCGGTCCTCCTGCATCGGTGAATCGGATTCACTCACCGTAGAACCGATAGCGGTCATTTTCGGTCCGAATTTGATCGCCCGGATACGCTCGTATCGTGTCCGAACACATCCTCGTCACCGGTGGATCCCGCGGCATCGGCGCAGCGGTGGTGCGCCTCGCCGTCCACCGCGGCTATCAGGTGACGTTCACGTTCCAGAACGACGACGAGACCGCCGCGCAACTCGTCCACCACTGCGGTGTCCGCGCCACCGCCGTGCGGGCGGACGTCCGCGACGCGGATGAGGCCGTCGCCGTCGTCGATGCGGCCGACCAACGCGGTCAGCTGGTCGCGCTGGTCAACAACGCGGGGACCACCGGCCCGCTCGGCACGTTCCTCACCACCCCGGACGAGGTGGTACGGGAGGTGTTCGACGTCAACGTCTTCGGGGCGATGAACTACACCCGCGCGGCGGCCGAGCACTGGATCCGGCAGGGACGCCCTGGCGTCATCGTCAACCTCAGCTCGATCGCGGCCCGCACCGGCGCACCGGGCGAATACGTCGGGTACGCGGCCTCCAAGGCGGCCGTGGACAGTGTCACGACGGGGCTCGGGCGGGAACTGGCGAGCGCGAACATCCGCGTCGTCGGTATCGCGCCCGGTACGACGGACACCGACATCCACGCCGCTGCCGGCGATCCGGAACGACCCGGGCGAGTGGCCGGGAAGGTGCCACTCGGCCGGGTCGCAGAGCCCGAGGAGATCGCCGAAGCGGTGTTGTGGGCGCTGTCCCATCAGGCGTCCTATGTCACCGCCACGACCATCGACGTTTCCGGGGGTCTGTGACGCTAGCGCCCTCGCGAGCCGACCCGCGGGACGAGCATCGGCACCCGCGAGCGGTAGGTGCGGTAGTCGTCGCCGAACGTGTCGACCAGGTCGTGCTCCTCGAAACGCACCGCCACCAGGATGAAGCCGGTGGTCCCGACGGCGAACAGCAACCGGCCCCAGGTCATCGTCGGCGCCACCCAGAACGCGATGATGAAACCGGCATACAGCGGGTGCCGGATCACCCGGTACATTACAGGTGTCCGAAAGTGACTGGGCAGAGCCGACTTTCCGCTCTGATTCCGCAGCACCTGGCGCAGCCCGAACAGGTCGAAGTGGTCGATGGCGAACGTCGCCGCCAGCACGAGGGCCCACCCGCCGAGCGACACGACGTAGATCACCACGCGGACCCAGTCGGTCTCCACGTCCCAGATCTGCTCGGGTAGCGGACGCCATTGCCACATCAGCAGCGCCAGCGCGGCCGTGGCGAACAGGACGTATGTCGAGCGCTCCATCGGTTGCGGGACGATCCTGGTCCAGCGTTTCTTGAACCAGGGCCTGGCCATCACCGAATGCTGCATGGCGAAGACCGTCAGCAGCACCACGTCGATGACCACGGCGACGGCTACGGGGGCGTCGGGACCATCGTTGATCGTGTGGGGCACCACGAGCCCCTCGACCCATCCGATCGCGTACAGGAACACGATCAGGAACGTCGCGTAGACGACCATTCCGTACACGGTGATCAGTGTTCGGGCGACACCACCTGTGCGGTGCGCCTGGGGTGATTCGACCATCTCGGCCATGCTGTTCTCTCCGATCGCTGGGATTCCCCCGACGCTCCGAAGTCTCCGATCGGGCGAGGTGCGGAACAAGGAACCCTGGGGTGGGAGTCACCGCACCCCGGCGACCGTGTCGGATCGGTTGACTACTCTGTGGCCATGCTTCCCGGGGACTTGCGCGACATCGACGCGGCGTCGATCAAGGCGGTCCTCGGCACCACCACCTACACCCGCGGCGAGCAGTACGCCCGCGACCACGCGGTAATCCAGATGTCGTGGGATCCGGCAGCCAAGGAGCTGTGGGGCGAGGTCGCGGGCACGGCGAGGGAGCCGTACTCCACGTCGGCGTTCATCGTCTCCAGCAGATCCCGCACCGTGTACCGGTACGGGATCTGCACGTGTCCGGTCGGCATGAACTGCAAGCACGTCGCCGCCCTGCTGATCACCGCGATGAAACAGGCGAGGTCCCAGGCGCAGGCGGCGGTCGCGCCCACCTGGGAACGCTCGCTCGGTTCCCTGCTCACCGCCGATCCCTTCGGCGACTCCGGCGGGCGTTCGCCGCTCGCCATCCAGTTCCGGGTCCAGGCGTCGGCCGCCGACGCGGCACCCCAGTTGCTGGTGCGGCCCGTCCAACCGGGCAGCAAGGGCTGGATCGTCGGCGGGTTGGCGTGGAACAAGCTGGGCAGCCAGTTCCAGCATCCGGCCGAGCAGATCCGGATGCTGCACGAGATCCATCTGCTGTCTGTCGGGGGTCTGACCTACCGCCGCCAGAATCACACCGATCTCGACCTCGGCGTCTTCCCCAGCCGCCAGCTGTGGTCGCTGCTCGACGAGGCGACCCGGGTCGGCGTGGAGCTCATCCACTCCTCCAAGCGTTTGGGCGCACTCGCCCCCTACCGCTCGGCCGAGGTCTGCCTCGACGCCACCCGCGACGACGCCACCGGCGCTCTCGTCGTACGGCCGGTGGTCCGCGTCGACGGCGAACCCGTCGACGCAGTGACCGTCGGCTTCATCGGAGTCCGGGCCCACGGCCTGTTCTACGTCGACGCGGACGACCGCATACACCTCGCGCGCCTCGACTCCGTCGTACCCGGCCCCTTGCAGGATCTGGTGCGCCGCCGCACGCCCATCGAGGTGCCCGCCGCCGAAGAGCCCCGTTTCCTGGCGGACTTCCTGCCGAAGCTGCGCAACCTGGCCACCGTGATCTCCTCGGACGGCTCGTTCGTCCCACCCGCGATCTCCGAGCCCACTCTGGTGATGCGGGCGTCGTATCACCCCGACCACGAGGTCGCCGTCGACTGGGAATGGCTGTACACCGTCGGGGACGACGAGCACCGTGCGCCGCTGGCGGCCCGGACCCCCGGCGACGAGTACCGGGACGACGTCCGCGAACGCGCACTGCTCGACGAACTCGACATCGCCTGGGACAGATACGGGTTGGGGTCGGGCGGTCCGGAAGCGACCGCGTTGCGCGGACTCGACACGATGCGGTTCACCACCGAGGTCCTGCCCCTGCTCCACGGCAAGTCCGACGTGGCGATCGACGTTTCGGGCGAACCCGCCGACTACCGGGAGGCCGGCGACTCCCTGGCCATCGGGGTGTCGGTCACCGCATCCGAGGGCGGCACCGACTGGTTCGACCTCGGCGTCACCCTCACGGTGGAGGGCCGGGACGTACCGTTCGACCAGGTCTTCTCGGCGCTGGCCGCGGGGAGGACCGAGTTGCTGCTGCCCGACGGCGCCTACTTCTCCCTCGACAAGCCCGAACTCCACACGCTGCGGAAGCTGATCGACGAGGCGCGCGCCCTCCGCGACCGCGCGGACGGGACGTTGCGGCTGAGCCGTTTCCAGGCGAGCCTGTGGGACGAGTTCGCCGCGCTCGGCACCGTCGAACGTCAGGCGACGCAGTGGCGGCAGCAGGTGGACGGCCTGATGTCGCCGACCACCATCGGTCCCGCGGAAGCCCCGAGCACGCTCGACGCCCAGCTGCGCCCGTATCAGCTGGAGGGGTTCCGCTGGCTGGCCTTCCTGTGGGAGCACGGGCTCGGCGGCATCCTCGCCGACGACATGGGGCTCGGCAAGACGCTGCAGGCGCTGGCGCTGATCTGCCATGCGCGGCAGTCGAATCCGGCCGCGCCGCCGTTCCTCATCATCGCCCCGACCAGCGTCGTGTCGAACTGGGAGTCCGAATCGGCCCGCTTCGCCCCGGACGCGAGTGTCGTCGCGATCTCCGACACCCGATCCCGGCGGCGCGTTCCCTTCGATGAACTGGTCGAGGGCGCCGACATCGTCGTCACGTCGTACACCCTGTTCCGTTTGGAGTTCGACGCCTATGCGGAGTCCGCGTGGTCGGGGTTGATCCTCGACGAGGCGCAGTTCACCAAGAACCATCAGTCCAAGATCTACCAGTGCGTCCGCCGGCTCGAGACTCCGTTCAAGCTGGCGATCACCGGCACGCCGATGGAGAACAACCTGATGGAGCTGTGGTCGCTGCTGTCGATCACCGCCCCGGGACTGTTCCCGAATCCGGCCCGGTTCACCGACTACTACCGCAAGCCGATCGAGAAGCAGGGCGACACCGAACTTCTGGCGCAGCTGCGCCGCCGCGTGAAGCCGCTGATGCTGCGCCGCACCAAAGAGCAAGTGGTGAAGGACCTTCCGGCGAAGCAAGAGCAGGTGCTCGACGTCGAACTGCACCCGCGGCACCGCAAAGTCTACGACACTCACCTGCAGCGTGAGAGGCAGAAGATCCTCGGCCTGCTCGCCGACGTCGACAAGAACCGCTTCACGATCCTGCAGTCGCTCACCCTGCTGCGGCAGCTGAGCCTCGACGCCGGTCTGGTGGACGCCGAGTACCACGACGTCCCGTCCACGAAGGTGGATGCCCTGCTCGAGCAGCTCGCCGACGTCGTCGCGGGTGGTCACCGGGCGCTGGTGTTCAGCCAGTTCACCGGGTTCCTCGGCAAGATCCGCGACCGGCTCGCGGACGCCGGGATCGAGCACAGCTACCTCGACGGCAGCACCCGGCGTCGCGGCGACGTGCTCCGCGAGTTCAAGGAGGGCGCCGCCCCGGTGTTCCTGATCAGCCTCAAGGCCGGCGGTTTCGGGTTGAACCTCACGGAGGCCGATTACTGCTTCATCCTCGACCCGTGGTGGAACCCGGCAACGGAGGCCCAGGCCGTGGACCGGGCGCATCGCATCGGGCAGACGCGGAACGTGATGGTGTACCGGCTGATCGCGAAGGACACGATCGAAGACAAGGTGATGGCGCTGAAGGCGAAGAAGTCGGCGCTGTTCGCGAGCGTGATGGACGCCGACTCCCTGCTCAGCTCCAGTCTGGACGCCGACGACCTCCGCGGGTTGTTCGAGTGACCTCGCGGTCGACGCGGGTTCCGGGGCTCCGTCGATGTCGGAGAGCCCTGGTAGGAACGTGAATGTTCACACTGAGCGAGGAGGGCGCCGTGAGCCGCAACAGCCAGCAGAACCGTGCCGCACGCAAACGCAAGAAGCAGCAGCGTAGCGGCACCCGTCAACATCGCGAGTTCCGTCCCGATTTCGACGCCGAATCGTTGGTGTTCGCAGGGATCGAGTTCGCTTTCGGGCCGTCGGCGAATGCGGAATCGCTGCGCCGGACACTCGACCAGTTGGCAGAACTCGACAACTCCCGATGTGCGGCCGAACTTCTGGATCGAGCCGCACAGATGCTTGACGCGTCGATGGACCACGCGTTCTCCTCGGGGTGGCAGCCGGCGGAGCTCGTGCACGCGGCGCGCCGGGAATTCGGTGCGCGCACCGCCCGGCTGACGGTTGCCGCGATCGGCTCCCACGCGAGCCGCACCTCGGCGCACAAGAGCGCCCCGGAGCCGTGGCGCGAGCAACTCGACGAGCTGAACATCGGCGCCGACGACGCACCCGCCCGTGGCCGGCTGTCCGCCTGGCGTGCGGCGGAGAACGCCGAGCCGACGGACACCTGGGCGGCGATCCTGTCGCTCCTCGGCTTCTGCAGCTATCTGATCCCCATGACGCCACTGATGGCCACCCCACCGAACTGGGTCACCGGTGCGGCGGCGTCACGGCCCGCCAAGCCTGGGCCCGAACCCAAGGTGCTGTCCCGCATCCGCGGCCTGCTGGCCAAGGCAGAAGCGACCACGTTCGCGGAGGAAGCAGAAACCCTCTCGGCGAAGGCGCAGGATCTCATGACCCGCTACGCCATCGACAGTGCCGTGGTCGACGCCGAGGCGCATACCTCACTGAGCGATCAGGTGGTCACTCGTCGGTTGCTCGTCGACAATCCGTACCCCGAAGCGAAGGTGCAGTTGCTGCACTGTGTGGCGGAGACCAACAATGTGCGCGTGATCTGGCACCAACGATTCGGCCTCGTCAGCGTGGTCGGGATGCCGATCGACCTGGACCTGTGCGAAATGCTTTTCACTTCGCTGCTCGTTCAGGCTTCTCACGCATTGAGTGAGGCAGGCGGCGACCGGGTGAAACGCTCACCCAGCTTCCGTCGCTCATTTCTGCTCGCGTTCGCGACCCGTATCGGAGAACGGCTGGCGATCGCCCGGGAACGAGCCGGTCGCGACGCATCCAGTCAGTACGGCAAGGAGTTGGTGCCGATCATGACCGAACGCACCGAGGCGGTGGGTTCGGTGTTCGAGAAACAGTTCCCGTCCATCGTCACGACGTCGCATTCGGTGACTAACGCACACGGTTGGCAGGCGGGTCGCGTGGCCGCTGAGTTGGCAGATCTGACCGGTGGGCGGGAACGAATCGCCGAATGAGTCGGGGCACCATCTGATCGCCACTACGAGAGGAGTTCGATGTCCATCACCGCCGACGTGCATCGGCTTCTTCGCCTGCGGCAGGACCACGCCGCGTGGACGTTGCTGCGGGCCGATACCGCGCCGGCAATTCTGGCGCTGTTGGGCCGGCACTTCGACCATGGGACCCGCCGCCTCCCTGCTCCGGAACTCTTCGCCCGCTTGGACTCCGATCTGCAGACCATGCGCGACGAGGGCCTCGACTTCCCGCGAACCGGTCAGGCCTATTGCACCGAGTGGGTGCGGTCCGGATACCTGCTCCGACGAGCAGCGGCCGGTACCCGTGAGGAGACCCTGGAACCGACGGAGGGCGCGTTCGCCGCGATGGCCTTCGTCGCGGGCTTCACCAGCCAGGCGAGTTCGGCAACCGAATCCCGCCTGACCACGCTCTCCACCCAGTTGCAGGCCCTCGCGCGGGATTCCGATCCCCGCGCGGAAACCCGTCTCGCCGCGCTGCTGGCCGAACGGTCGTCGATCGATCAGCAGATCGCAGCGGTGGAGTCGGGAGTCTTCCCAGTCCTCGACGGCGAACGCGCTGTCGAGCGTTCTGCCGAGATTCTCGCGCTGGCCTCGGAGGTCCCCGCCGATTTCGCCCGCGTCCGCGCCGAACTCGAGGAACTCAACCGTGATCTGCGAGCCCGCATCCTCGATGACGACGGTGATCGCGGCGACACTCTGGGAGATGTGTTCCGCGGGGTCGACCTGATCGGAGATTCCGATGCCGGCCGCAGCTTCTCTGCCTTCTACGACATGATTCTCGATCCGGCCCGGTCGTCTCAGATCGACGAGTGGATCGATGCAGTGCTGCGGCGGCCGTTCGCCTCCCAATTGACCAACGATCAGAAACGACGGTTCCGCGCATTACTGACCGAGATGGAAACGGCTGGCTCCGAAGTGCATTCGACGATGACATCCCTGTCCCGGTCGTTGCGTCATTTCGTCCAGTCGCGTCACTACGAGGAACACCGCCGGCTGCAGCGGTTGCTGCGCAGCGCGCAGCAGAGTGCTGTCGCCGTGGCCACACGTCGTCGACCCTTCGACCTGCTCGACCTCGACCTGGTGCGCGTCGGTATGAGCATCGAATCGGTCGCAGCTCTGCGCCTGCACAACCCTGCCGACAACCTCGTCACCGAGCCGGTGCGTACCCACGACCCCGGGACCGTCGATCTCGATGAACTTCGAAAGCTCGTCCGAGAATCCGAGATCGATATGGACGAACTGTCCGACAACGTCGCGGCGACGCTGCGCGCGCACGGTCGCGCCACGATCGGTGACGTCCTGCGCGAGTACCCTGCCACCCAAGGACTCGCGAGCGCAGTCGGATTGATGGTCCTTGCCACCCACCACGGGCACGCGATCGACGGCACCGAAGACATCCACTGGATCTCGGGAGCCGGAGTATCGCGTCGGGCGACAATTCGTCGTCACCTGTTCGATCCTGCCGCCGACGAGTTCACCGCTCGTCCGGCGTTCGCACCCACGGGGAGCTCGACATGACCCACGAGCCGATGGCCGGCGGCCATTACCCCGGCGACACCGGCGAACTGGACCTCGAGACGCGGCGCGCGTTCGTGCAGCTACTCAAGGGCCCTCTCGTCACCGCGGCCAAACATCCCGAGGTGTGGCGTGCGGTGATCCGGGACGAGCGCCTCCTCCGGTCCCGACTCGCCGACGTCTTCCTCGATCTCGTCATCGACGACGAGAACGAGCTGGCGTTCACCCGCCCCGCCGAGACCGGCAATGCCAATACCCCCACGGTGCTGCGCACCGAGCGTCTGACCTTCATGGACACCGTCATGCTGCTCGCATTGCGCCAACGACTGCTGCGCGCGCAACCCGGCGAACGGGTGATGGTCGACCTCGACGAACTGCGCGAACAGCTCGAGCTGTATCGCACGGCCGGCGACACCGACCCGGCCGGTTACGCGAAGCGCATCAACGCGTCGTGGAAGAAGCTCGACAAGTATTCGCTGCTCACGAAGACGTCGACCGACGACCGAATGGAAATCTCCCCGGTGTTGCGGCAGCTGTTCGATGCCGAACAGGTCGCTCTGGTCGAAGTGGAGTTTCGGCGCATTCTGGAGGAGGACACACCGTGATCCCTCCCGGTCAGCGCCGTCTGGCGCGCGTTCAGGTCGTCAACTGGGGGACGTTGCACGGTCACCACGATCTTTCCGTGGCCCGTAAGGGCTTCCTGATCACCGGCAATTCCGGCTCCGGCAAGTCCACGCTCATCGATGCCATCTCGGCTGTGCTCGTCCCGGGCAATCAACTGCGGTTCAACGCGGCCGCGCAGGAGGCCACGAACTCGGGACGCAACTTCGTCACGTACATCCGTGGCGCGTGGCGGCGGGAGGCGGGCGCCGACACCGATGGTCTGGTCGCCTCGTACCTGCGCACCGGCGCGACGTGGAGCGGGATCGCCCTCACCTACCGCGCCGGCACCGACGATCCGCCGATCACCCTCGTCAAACTCATGCATCTGGGTCGCGGCCAGAACGCCGCAGCGGATGTCACCCACCTCCATCTGATTCTCGAACACGAACTCGACCTGACCGACTTCACGTCGTTCACGACGCGCGGCATCGACACGAGGGCGATCAGGAAGCGGTGGCCGGAGTCGACGGTCAGCCCGGCCTACGGGCCGTTCGCCCGTAGTTTCCGCTCCCGCCTCGGCATCTCGTCGGAGGGCGCTCAGCGCCTGCTGCACCGCACCTTGTCCGCGAAGAGCCTCGGCAGCCTCGACCAGTTGTTCCGCGACTACATGCTCGACACTCCGAACACCTTCACGATGGCCGAACGTGCGGTCAACCAGTTCCACGACCTGCAGGAGGCGCACCGCGTCGTCGTCGACGCGCGGCGTCAGGTGGAGATGCTCGCACCGCTCGTCGATCTTGCCGACACCCGGCAACGCGGGCTTCAGTCCCTGCGCGACACGGACGAGGAGAACGCGCATCTCGGAGCGGTTCACGCGGAGATGACCTTGTTCCTCCTGCGCGGTGAATGCACTGAACGCCATGCCCTGACGCCTCTGCTGGAGGCGGGTGCGAGCGAAGCCACCGCCGCTGCCGAGCGTGCACGGCAGGAGACCCTCGATCTGACCATGAAACTCGAGGGCATCGGGGGCGGCAGACTGGCCACCCTCCACGCGCAGCGAGACGCGGAACTGAAGACGCTTGCGCGCGTCCGAATCAGGCGCCAGCAGATCGCCGAGGCGGTGTCGGCCTGGGAAGGAACCGTTCCGGAGACCTCCGAGGAGTTCGCGCGACTGCGGGGACAACTCGAGGATCAGGCGCGTCAGGCCACCACCGCCCACGAGGCACGGCACGGCGCCCGCTACGCGCTCGCCGAACAGCGCGGCACCGCGCAGAAGGAGCGCGCGGCGCTGATCACCGATCGCGAGATCGTCGCCCGCAGACGTTCCAACATCGATCCGACTCTGCTCCGCGCGCGCGAGTCGATCTGTTCCGCCGCAGGTGTTCCGGACGACGCGGTGCCCTTCGCCGGCGAGTTGATTGCGGTGCGGGACGAATACTCCGAGTGGACCGGACCCATCGAGCGAGTCCTCGGCGGCCTCGGCCGAACCCTGCTCGTCCCGGACGACGTGTATCCGGCGGTTGCCGCGGCCGTCGATGCCACCCACCTCGGCGCGCGCCTGGTGTATCGCCGAGTGCGGGTGGGCGTCACACCGTCGGCGGTGCCGAAGACCGGGGCGTTGTCCCTGGTGCGTCGCGTGGAGGTCGCCGACGGTCCGCTCGCCGCGTGGATCCACCACCATCTCGCAGACCGCTACGACTATGCATGCGTCGACACCGCTGCCGAATTCACGGATCACGCGCGCGCCGTGACACGCGCCGGGCAGGTCAAGCACTCCGCGGAGCGGCACGAGAAGGATGACCGCAGCCGCATCGACGATCGCCGGCGGTGGGTTCTCGGATTCGACAACGAAGCCAAACTCGAGGACATTCGCCGGCGAATCGCAGATCTCGATGTCACGATCGCAGGTGCGACGAGCCGACTCGACGCGCTGGACCGTGAGGACCAGCAGATCGCCGTCCAGAACCGCGCAGCACAGACAGTCCTCGATGCTCAGTGGGTGGACGTCGACGTGAGCGGTGCGCAGGCTGCCGTCGACGCCGTGGACAACCGTCTCGAATCATGGCAGCAGGACAACCCGGAGCATTCTGCGGTGTCGGTTGCCCTCGAGCTCGCCAAGAAGGCAGAGAACGAGGCCGACGCAGCCCGGCGGCAGGCGGATACTGCGTTGACGGTGCATCGAACTGCGGTGACGGAACTCGAGACGCGGATCGCGCGGGCCGAGCTCGACGCGGATGATGCGGCTCCCGATGCTGTCGCCGCGCGGATCAGGGCGCGATTCCAGAAGTTCGCGCGCCGAGTGACGTCGGACAACATCGACAAGGCGCTGTTCGAGGTCGGCCAGGGTATCGGCAAGGACAGGGCTGACGCACAGAGCGCGGTGTCCGCCGCCGACGCGTCGATCGTCAGGATCCTCTCCCAGTATCTGGCGCGATGGGAGTCTCGCGGCGGTGAGCTGCGGATCGACGCCGAATACGTCGACGACGCACTGACGATCCTCCAGCGCCTGCGCTCCGACGGCCTTCCCCGGTACGAAGATCGGTTCTTCCAGTTGCTGCACGACCAGTCTCACCGCAATATCGGCGAACTCGCTCGCACGATCCGCAAGGCGCCCGCCGAGATCCGTTCCCGCATCGATCCGGTGAACGACTCACTGCACCGTTCCGCGTTCGACACCGACCGATGGTTGCGCATCGACGTCCGCGAGCGACGGTCGCCGGCGGCGGCCGATTTCCTCGACGACCTGACCCGGATCACGAGTGGTGGATGGGACATCGAACAGCGTCCCGCAGCCGAGGAACGATTCGAGCGGATGGCGGCTGTGCTGGAGCGCCTGGCGTCGAAGGAACCCGCGGATCAGCGGTGGCAGCGCCAGGTTCTGGACACTCGCCTGCACGTCGGGTTCATCGGCGTGGAGGTCGACGGTGCCGGAGAGGCTCGCAACTACCACGATTCGAGCTCGGGATTGTCTGGCGGTCAGGCACAGAAACTCGTGTTCTTCTGCCTGGCAGCGGCGTTGCGGTATCAGCTCGCCCCCGACGGCGCAGACCTTCCCCGGTACGGCACCGTCATCCTGGATGAGGCGTTCGACCGGGCCGACTCCGCGTACACACGCCGAGCACTGGATGTATTCGCGCAGTTCGGTTTTCACATGGTGCTCGCGACCCCACTCAAGTTACTCGGCACCCTCGAGGAGTACATCGGCGGCGCTGTGACCGTGAGCATCCGCGACCGGATGCACACCGAACTCAGCCTCATCGAATTCGACGACGTGGGCACCACATGAGTGTGCGGTGTGTTCTGCCGCCCGCTGCCGCGGCGAAGGCGCTGACCACCTACAGCAGTCGCCGACGTCGCTGGCTGGCCGACCCCTCACTTGCCGAACAGGATTCACTGACGGTTGCCCTGCATCCGCCGTCCGAGCACCAGATTGCCGAGGATCCCGACGCGGTCGTCGCGTGGGTCCGCTCCTGGCGCGCCTACACCGGCGCCGGCCACGTGGAGTGGGCGATGCGCCGATGGCCGAGCTTCGGCACACAGGAGGTGCCGGTGCGGCTGACACTTTCCGGGGCCGGCCAGATTGCGTCCGCGGGTGGCCGCGAAACCGAATGGCGCGCCCTGATGATTCGTCGTGACGTACTTGTCGACCGCCTTGGTCCCGGCACCGAGACGTTGTCGGCAGCGGTCGCCGCGACCGCGGCGAACTGGCTCGACCTGGACGACGACGACTTCGTCAGGCTGACAACCATCGCGCGGTGGTTGAGCGACCATCCGAACTCCGGGTACTTCATTCGTCAACTTCCCGTTCCGGGCGTCGACACGAAATGGCTCTCGCGTCATCGCGGAATGGTGGAGACTCTGCTCGAGGGCGTTCGCGGACACCGGGAACTCGGTATCCGGAGCCTGCCCGGCATGCGAGACGTCGCTCTGTGCGATCCCGATCTCCTGATCGGAACTCCGAGGCGCTTCGCGACCTCTGTGGAGGAACTCACCGCATTGCCGCTGGCCCCGGCGCGCACCGTGATTCTCGAGAACAAAGAGGGCCTGTATGCGCTACCTCGGCTGGCGGAGACGGTGGCACTGCACGGTGGCGGCTACACGGTTCACGAGTTGGCCGGAATTCCGTGGGTCGTCAACTCGGAGGTCTGGTATTGGGGCGACCTCGACAGTCACGGTTTCGCCATCCTCGACCGTCTGCGCCGACATCTTCCGCACGTGCGGAGTCTGTTGATGGACACGGACACCCTGGATCGGTGGCGGACCCTCGCGGTCCGCGAGCACAAGCCCACCTTCAACGAGGTATCCCATCTCACCGAATCCGAAGCCGCCGCCCTGCAGTCCCTGCGCGAGGACGATCTCCGCCTGGAGCAGGAACGCATACCCTGGCCGTACGCCCTGGAGAGACTCCTCGCTGCAGTCGGTCCGGGTCAGTAGTCCCCGGGCGCGTGGTGACCGTTGCCCCTGGGTAATGTCCGATCCATGCCTCGTTACACGATTGCGCTGCGGAACAACTCGGGGCCGGACGCGCCGGCGTCCGTGAGCCGCCATGTGCCGTTCTACTGCGCGCACGAGGCAGCGGGGGCGGCGTGGAATCGGGCGCTCGACGAGGCGTGCGGCGACCTGCTCGACCCGGTCACGCAGACCGCCGTGGTGAACGTCGTCAGCAACTTCGGACGCGAACTGTTCACCGGTGACGCGGACGTCGTCGTCGCCCTGGACCGGATCGGCACCACCTCGCTGACCTTCCTGATCACCCTCCACCAGGACTGCGTGCCGGCCGCGGAGCTGACCGTCGTACTCGTGCACCTCGATTCGAGCCGGGTGAACTCGGCGCCGTGGTCGCCGGCGCAGATCGCGGCGCTCGAGGCGTTGCGGAGCGCTCCGGTCGTCGCCTGACCTCGATCGATCGAAGTTTCAACGAAGCCTGATCTGGGCATTTGATGCGTATGAGTATCGAAGACGGGCCCGGTGACACGCTGAGCCCCAGCGAGAGCCTGGACTCCGACGACGTGCGCAACAACGACGGCGACGACGTCGTCGATCCGCCCGACGGGTGGAGTGAGGCCGACAAGTTCGGCACCACGGCGCGCGAGGAGCGGGAGGGTGAGTCCCTCGACGAGAAGTTGTCCGAGGAAGAGCCCGACGTGATGCTCGAGGAGCAGAGCGAGGTGTCGTTGGCGGATCTCCCCGACGACCAGCTGACCGAGGACGTCGACCGTGTCATCGACGAGGAGGACATCGACATTCCGGTGTTCGGAAACAAGCACGCCGACGTGGTCGAAGGCGTCATCGTGCAGGACTCGCGCACCGACCGGGGGCAGATCGACGGGTCCGCGGAGGACGGCGACTCGTTCTTCACCGTCCTGGACTGACGGCAGTGTCAGCCGCGCTGCCTTCCCCGGCCGTAGCGCAGGTAGAGAAAGTCGTCGTTGATCAGAGCATGCTCGAGTGAAAGTGTGCGCGGCGCTTGCACTGTCGGGCCAGACGATGCGGGCAGTGTTTGCGGACCGGCCAATCGCGGGGCGAGGGTCAAGCACATCTCGTCCACCAGATCGTGTGTGACGAGATCGTGGAGGAGGGTGGGGCCGCCCTCGCACAGGATTCGGCCGAACCCGCGGTCCCGCAGAGCGGCCATGAGGGCAGGCATCTCGACGCTGTCGTCACCCGCCACGACGATGTCCGCCGACTCCCCGAGTGCTGCCCCGCGCGTTTCTGCCACCCGTCGGGTGGTGACGACGATCGGCCTGACACCACCCGCGAACAGTGGTGAACCGGGGGGAAGATTCCCCGTTCGTGTGACGACGGCGATCGGCGGTGGTGTGTCGTGTCCCCACCGTTCGAGTCGATAGCGAGCCTGTTCCTCCGTCAGCTGCACCGGTCCGTACGTTTCGGCGCGGACGGTGCCGGCCCCGACCAGAACCACGTCGGCATACGCACGCATCGCACGCAGGAGTTGGTGATCCACCGGGTCGGACAGGGGCCGGACGCGTCCGCCGAACGCCGCCGCACCGTCCAGGCTGGCAACCATGTTCACCCGTACCCCGTCCGGCGGGTCGCGGTAGAACTCTTCCGCCGACACCTCGTCGGCACCGCTGCTCAGCTTGCGCATCTGCGGCATCACGCCTCGTGCCCGGGTTCGAGGTCGCGCACGTCGGAGAAGGTGACCAGCTGCCCGAGGTCGTCCGGGGCGGATCCGGTCTCCGGGGCGAGGAGGAACGCGACGTGGTCACCGAGTTCGAGTCGTTCGAGGATTCGGCCGCTGAACCATGCGGGTGAGTCCTCCAGGATCGGCAGCCCGTGCGGGCCGGGATGCCAGTCGCATCGGGCGAACTTGTCGATCTCGTCCCCGGTTTGCGCGCCGAAGAGCGTCGCGAGCGCGACGTGGTCACGGGTCAGGAGATGCACCGCCAGACGCTCCGCGTGCGACGCCACCGAAAAGGTGTGATTCTTGTTGGACAGTCCGACCAGGAAGCGCGGCGGGTTGATGCTGACCTGCGACGCGAACCCGACGAGGCACCCCGACATCTCGTCTTCCGACCGTGTGGTCACCACGAACATCGGATAGTTCAGGAGCGCGACGACGTCCTCGAAAGCCTGACAGGCATCCCGATCAGTTGCGTCGATGTCCCCGGTGCGATCGGCCATGGGTCCTTCCTAACAGATTCCGGCCGGGAAGCGTCCGACGTGGTACTTCGCGTCCGACGCTTACTCGAAGGCGGTAGCCGCACCGCAGCGCCTAGACTGGGCAGGATCGCACTCGCGACAGCCACCGAAAGGCCCGACATTACGCAATCCTCCGCTCCGCATGACGTCTACTTCGTACCCCCGGAGCAGGAGACCGCGGACGCCGTCGCCCATGCCTCCGCCGCCGCGGCGTCGAGATTGCGCGACCGCGCCGACGTGGTCCGGTTCAAGGGCCGCTTCGCGCTGCCGATCACGCACACCACGCCGCACGAAGCGATGGTCGAGGACCTGCTGTTCGTCCGCGACGTCCTCGATGGCGCCGGAATCGAGTATCTGCTGGTGCGGGGCAACGACGAACGCCCGGTCATCGCGGTCAACTGGGCGCAGCGGAAGGCGTTGCGGGCGGCCCTGGTCGCCGCGTGTGAGGACCGTCCGTTCTACTCCAAGACCGTCGACGCCAAGGGTCCCGCGGTCCTGGTCTCCGACGGCAGCCTGTCCGCGACGTCGAAGGCCCGCATCTTCCGGCTGTTCCGTCCGCGCGTGCACCTGGCGAGCGGCCTGAGTTACGGGGCGTCGACGGGGGTGCAGATCGAGCTGTGGTCGATCAGCGACGACGAGATCGTGCTGCCGATGGAGAACTCCCTGACCCGGCGTGTGGTGCGCTCGGAGGAGGCGGTCCGCGGCACCGTCGAGCGGTTCGGACGGGTGTGGCCCACCATCGAGAACATGTTCGCCGACCATGCGTCGGACATCAATTTCGACGTCGACCTGGTGTTCTCCTGGGTGGACGGGTCGTCCGCGGAGTTCCAGGCGCAGCGCGCCAAGCGGATGCAGAGCTACGTGGTCGGCGAGGGCGACGATTCCGCCGCCCGGTTCCGGCAGATCGACGAGCTGAAGTACGCGCTGCGCTCGGTGCACATGTACGCGCCGTGGATCCGCCGCATCTTCGTCGCCACCGACTCCGACCGTCCCGCGTGGCTCGCCGACGACCCGCGGGTCACGTTCATGCCGAGCGAGGAGTTCTTCGCCGACCCGTCGGTGCTGCCCACCCACAATTCGCAGGCCGTCGAGAGCCAGCTGCACCACATCCCCGGTCTCGCCGAGCATTTCCTGTATTCCAACGACGACATGTTCTTCGGCCGCTCGGTGGGTCCGCAGATGTTCTTCTCCCCCGGCGGCATCACGATGTTCATCGAGGCGACCACCCGAATCGGTTTGGGCCACAACGACGACGAGCGCAGCGGATTCGAGAACGCGGCCCGCGTAAACCGCCGGCTGCTGCAGGACCGCTTCGGTCTGATGACCACCCGGCACCTCGAACACGCCGCCACCCCGCTCCGCAAGAGTGTGATGGAGGAGATGGAGAAGGAGTTCCCCGACGAGTTCGCCGCTACGGCCGCAAGCACTTTCCGCGCCAGCACCAACATTTCGGTGACGAATTCGCTGTATCACTACTACGCGTTGATGAGTGGCCGCGCGGTGGTGCAGACGGCGGCGCGGGTGAAGTACGTCGACACGACGATGAAGTCGGGGCTCCGCGACATGGACTCGTTGCTCGCGAAGCGGTCGATGGACTTCTTCTGCCTCAACGACGGCAGCGCACCCGAGATCGACCTGGAATTGCGGACCAGGAAGGTGACGCAGTTCCTGGAGAACTACTTCCCCATCCCGGCGCCGTGGGAGACCGGCGTCTGATCAGACGGCGGGAAACGCGTCGTTCGGACGCTCGCCCTCGTCGTAGACCGTTGCGGGAGAGCCGATGAGGAGCGGGTCGGGGGTGCCGACCACCCGCAGGTCCTTGCCGCTGTAATCGAATTTGTGGAGCACCCAGCGGATCGCCTCGATCCGGGCCCGCTTCTTGTCGTTCGATTTCACGACCGTCCACGGCGCCTGCGGCGTGTCGGTGTAGAAGAGCATCGCATCTTTGGCCTCGGTGTAGGCGTCCCACTTGTCGAGGCTCGCGAGGTCGGTGGGTGACAGCTTCCACTGCTTGACGGGATCGGTGCTGCGGGAGACGAACCGGGCGTGCTGCTCCTCCCGGCCCACCGAGAACCAGAACTTCACGATGTGGATGCCCGACTGCACGAGCATCCGCTCGAACTCCGGCGCAGACCGGGTGAACTCCAGGTACTCGTTGGGGGTGCAGTAGCCCATGACGCGTTCGACGCCGGCGCGGTTGTACCAGGAGCGGTCCATCATCACGATCTCCCCGCCGGCGGGCAGGTGCTGGACGTACCGCTGGAAGTACCACTGGGTGCGTTCGCGTTCGGTGGGCTTCTCCAGCGCCACCACCCGCGCGCCACGAGGGTTGAGGTGTTCGGTGAACCGCTTGATCGCGCCACCCTTGCCGGCCGCGTCCCGGCCCTCGAAGATGACGACGACTTTCTCGCCGTTCTCCTTCACCCACGCCTGGAATTTGAGCAGCTCGATCTGCAGTTTGCGCTTGCGGTTCTCGTACTGCCGCCGCGTCATCTTCTCGTCGTACGGGTACCCGTGCCGCCACGGTTCGTCGATGTCGTCGATGGCGTGTTTGCGGCCGGACTTGCGCAGCAGCTCCCCGATCTCGTCTATCTCCGGTGTCACGTCGATCTGACCGGCACGCGCGAGTTCGAAGGCGTCGGGATCGTGCAATTCGTCCACACAGCAAGACTACCGCCGCGAGGCGTCGCCGTCCGGGCTCATGAGATCGTGGATCCATGAGCATCGACCACATCGTTTCCGCGCTCGACCCGACGGTCGCGGCCGAGCTTGGGACCGCCCTCGACGGGTCGCCGATCGTCACCCTCGACGGAACGGTGCTGCCCGACCCCGCGCGCGACGCGGTGCTGGAACTGCTCACCCTGCTCGCCGACGGGCAGAGTGTGGCGCTCGGTGCGGTCGCGGACCTGCTCACCACGTCGCAGGCCGCGGAGATCCTCGGCGTCTCCGACACCTACGTGCGCCGGCTTGCCGACTCCGGCGCCCTGCCCATCGAGATGCGCGGCACCCACCGCCGGTTCCGGCTCTCCGACGTCATGGCGTACCGGGAGAAGTTCCCGCGCAGGGGCTGACTACACCCGCACCCGCATGACGGCCTGTTCACCGGCGTCCGGGATCCGCACGCCCTCGGCTGCGAGCCGCTGCTCGGTTTCCTCGGCGGTGACGTATTCGCCGACGGTGTCGTAGCTGCCCATCGGGACCACCGAATGCACGATCGTCTCCGGGTACACGTGCACGAGGTTATAGCCCTGGGCGCCGTCGCGCCCGCGCAACGCCCCGGCAGGGACGTTGAGGTCCTGGGTGTAGCAGGTGGCCGACGCGACGGAGACGGGGATGCCCGCAAACGTCGCCGTCGTCGAGTAGTGCAGATGTCCCGCGAGGATCGACCGGACGTCGCTGCCGTTGAGCACGTCGGCGAGGCGCGGCTGGTCACGCAACTCCACCAGCACCGCCAGGTCGAGGACGCATGGCACCGGCGGGTGATGCAGCGCCAGGATGGTTCCGTGCGGTGCCGGAACCGCGAGCTGCTGTGCCAGCCAGATCAATTGGCTCTCGGAGATCTCCCCGTGGTGATGTCCCGGCACCGTCGTGTCGAGGGTGACGATGCGCAGTCCGTCGACGTCGTAGACGTGATCGATCGGCTCGTACGACGGTTCCTGCCCGAGCAGTTCCGTCCGGAAGTGGCCGCGGTCGTCGTGGTTGCCCATCGCCCAGATTACCTGCGCACCAAGCGACGCGGCGACCGGTTCGACGATCGCCCTCAGCTTCTCGTAGGCGCCCGGCTGGCCCCGGTCGGTGAGGTCGCCGGTGAACACCAGGGCGTCCGGGCGGGCGTGCGACGACTCGATCTCGGTGAAGATCTGCCGCAGGGTTGCCTCGCTGTCGACGGCCCCGTACAGCAGGTCGTCGTCGACGAGATGGGTGTCGCTGAGGTGCAGCACGAAATGTGACGGTCGCGGATACTCGGCCGTCCGTATGTCGGCTGCCTCGGTGCCGCTCATCGGTCTCTCGCTTCCGCTCGCCCCGACGGGGGCAGGTGCCCGGGTGGACGCCACTATTTGTCCACCCTAGCCAAGCGCACTCCGGTCACCTCCCGGGGCACGCGCGGTGGCCGGACGGTGAACGGTGGGGCACGACGTCAGTTTCGTGCGTGGTGCGGTGCGCGCGCCTCCGGGCCGGCGGGCGGGATCATCGCGGCGAGGTTGGCCTGCGCCTCGAACCGGACCCGCTCGTCGCCGTCGTCCGCCGCTGCCGCGTCCTTGGCCGCGGTGAGGAACGGTCGGACCAGGTCGAGGGGCATCGGGAAGACGACGGTCGAGTTGTTCTCGCCGCCCATGGCGCTGAGGGTCTGCAGGTAACGCAGCTGCAGCGTCGTCGGGTTGCGGCTGATGACGTCGGCGGCCTCGACGAGTTTCGCGGAGGCCTGGAACTCGGCTTCGGCGTTGATGATCTTGGCGCGGCGCTCACGCTCCGCCTCGGCCTGCCGGGCGATGGCCCGTTGCATGTTGGCGGGGATCTCGACGTCCTTGATCTCGACGGTGGTGACCTTCACACCCCACGGTTCGGTCTGCTGGTCGATGACCTTCTGCAGGTCTTCGTTGAGGCGTTCCCGCTCGCCCAGCAGGGCGTCGAGGTCGGCCTTGCCGAGGATCGAGCGCAGGGTGGTCTGGGCGATCTGCAGGGTGGCGGCCAGGAAGTCCTCGACCTCGACGATCGCCCGGTCGGCGTCGACCACCCGGAAGTAGGCGACGGCGGTGACCTTGGCAGGCACGTTGTCGTGGGTGATCACTTCCTGAACGGGGATCTTCAGGGTCACGGTCCGCAGGCTGACCCGTTCCATCCGGTCGATCGCCGGGATCAGCAGCACAAGTCCCGGACCCTTCAGGTCGACCAACCGGCCCAGCCGGAACACGACGGCCCGCTCGTACTCGCGCAGCACCCGGATCGAGCTGCTCGCGAGGACGGCGAGGAGGGTGATGACGACGCACAGGATGACGATGATTGTGGTCATATCTCCAGCTCCCATGGTTCGCGGCGGCGCACGGTGAGGGTGAGTCCGCGGATCTGCTCGACGATGACGGAGTCGCCGGCGGTCGGTGTCTCGTCGTCCCCGAACAGTGTTTGCGCCTTCCAGAGGCTTCCGGCGGCCTCGACCTGACCTTGCCGTCCTTTCCAGTTGCGGACGGTGGCGTCGGATCCGACGAGGGATTGCATCCCGGTGCGCACGGGCGCGTGCCCGGCGGCGAGCGCCTTCCGGCCGCCCACCACCGCGAGACCCACTCCGACCACCGCGACTCCGGCGGCCGCCGGGATGGCGATCATCTGTGCGGTGTCGCTGGACGTGAACAGCAGCCACACGCCGGCCCCGACGAACAGTGCCCCGAGCCCGCCGAGCACACCCGCGGTGGGTGCGTGTGCCTCGACGACGATCAACAGCACACCCAGCACCAGCGCCAGCACGCCCAACGCGGTCATCTCGCATCACCCACGATCACGCTTTGCGAGGACCCGGTCGCACTCGCATAGCCTCTTCGCGATCGAGCCCTCAGTTCAACGGTAAGCGCAGGTCGACGGCAATGCCACCCGCAATTTCCGGCGGGGTACCGTTCAACGAATGACCAACCTTGATCACGGAGATCCCGGTGACGCCCCGACCGTGCCGCCGCCGCTGGAGGAGGTCGTCAATCCGGCCCGCCCGTCCGCTGCCGAGGAGGCCCGGACGGTCGCGGCCACGACGAACGTAGGCACCCTCGCGAGCCTGACCAGGGACGGCGACCCGTGGGCGTCGTTCGTCACCTACGGTCTGCTCGACGGCTCGCCAGTGCTGTGTGTGTCGCAGATGGCCGAGCACGGCCGCAACCTCGCGCACGATCCTCGCGCCAGCATCGCGATCGTCGCGCCGAACCCGCCCGCCGATCCACTGGCCAGCACCCGCATCACCCTCGCCGGGTACGTCTATCGCCCGGAAGGCGACGAGCTCGCCGCCGCGCGGGAGGCGCACCTGGCGGCCGTCCCGGCGGCGCACGTCTACATCGACTTCAGCGACTTCTCGCTCTGGGTGCTGCGGGTGCAGCGTGTGCGATGGGTCGGCGGTTACGGGCGAATGGACTCGGCGAGCGAAGAGTCCTACGCCGCCGCGACAGCAGACCCCGTAACCCCGCATGCCGGCCCGGCGATCGAGCACCTCAACGCCGACCACGCGGACGCCCTGCGCGCCATGGCCCAGGCGCTCGGTGGATTCCCCGATGCGAAGACGGTCACCTGTGAGGGCGCCGATCGCTACGGACTGGACCTGCGGGTCATCACCCCCCGCGGCGTGGCCGTGACCCGCGTCGGATACGCAGAGCCACTCGACTCCGCCGACCAGTTGCGCGCGGCGACAGTCGCTTTGACAGATCAGGCCCGGGCACTCACCGGTCGGTGAGCACGTAACAGCTGGGGCGACGACCTCCCCGACCGACCAGCCCGGATGAGAGCGGCGAGCTTCGTGCTCGCCGCTCTCGGGACCAGCCTGCGCGCAACACCTCGGGTGCGAGTCGGGCACCGAGCGGGCGTCCGGCGAAATCCAGGTGACCGGTGACGGCCGACTGCAGCAGCCGATAGGTGTCGGTTCCGACGGCGCCGAGCCCGGTGACCAGTGCAAGTTTCGTCACCGGCATCTGCGCCAAGTCGCGCAGCGCGGCTGCCAGGGTGACGTCGCGGGCCTGGCGTTCGTTGACCTTCCGCGAGCTCATCACATAGATCCGGCTGGTCGCCTCCAATCGCGCGACCTCGGCGACTATCTTCGGTGCCAGCTTCTTCCCGACGCCGGTCATTGAATGCAGGAGTGCCCGGCGGGCGGAGCACCTTCATCTGCTTCCGCAGAGCCGCGAGGTCGCCGGACGCGACCATCACCGCACACAGGGCGTACTCGCCCCGCTTCGATTCGTCGATGAACGCATGCACGCGGAGAAGCCCCCGTGCGCGACACCTTTCGCACGCTACGCCGCGGTGGTCAGCTTCCGCTCTGAGGTGTGGATTCACGCGGGTACTCGATTCGGCGACCAGTCACCAGAGGGTGAGGGGTAACCCGGCCGCTTCCGCGCAGCGGATCCGTTCCTCGATCTCCTCGATGGCTTCGCCACGGGCGAGGCCGGTGCGGATCGCGGCGGCGATGGCGCGGGTCGGCCGGCAGGCCGCGGACATCGGCGAGGATACAGGCGAGGTTGCGGCGGCGCAGGTGGTATTCGGTGCGGTTGACGGCGTTGGTCCCCAACCGCATGTGCGCGGGTTTGTGCAGCCGGCGAAGTCGCATTGGTGGCATTGACGTCTCATACGTGGTCCGGACAGAGAAGATCCTTGACGTCAAGGATCTTCGCCGAGACCTTCCAGCCCACGGCGCCGATGCGAGGCGGCATCGACCCCCAAGCCCGTCGCCACCGCTTGGGCCGGGCACCGGGCCCGCGTCGAGCTCGCGGAGACCATCGCAAGATTTCATTCAGAATCCGACAAGCGACATCCCAGATCCTTTTCGTACCCGCAAAAGCTCTCACAGAAAAGGACCCGCCATGTTCCCCAAGACCGTCAAGTCCGCCGCTCGCGTCGCCACCGCCACACCGGCGCCCCGAATCACCGGTTCGATCATGAAACACACCGGCCTTCGCGCCGCGATGTGTGTCGGCGCTACGGTTCCCCTGGTACTGCTCGGTCACGGGATAGCCTCGGCCGCAACTATTGAGGTCTATGGGGGCGCCGACGAGGTCGAAGTGTATGTAACCGACGGTACGCCCGGGGAGAACTGCCTGGTCACCGACAACGGCTACACCTTTGGTGACGTGGTGGATGATGCGGGGTTTCTGGCTATCTTTATTCCAGCTGAGCCCGGCGACCACCAGGTGACTCTGGCGTGCGACAGCAGCGGGGGCTACGGCCAATGGGTCACGGTCGCACCCACCGGCCCCGGTCCGGGACCAGCCCCAGCACCCGCCCCC